>JBBILY010000007.1:0-39559 GCA_037444705.1 Chloroflexota bacterium
GGCGTGTGGCGGAATAAATGCGCACGCCTAGCGTCTCCAGAAATAATCCTACAGCCGCCAAACCAGACACAACATTTCGCTCGCCAAGTCCCTGGCCGTTATCAGCACGATAGTGCTGGAAGAAAGCCCCGCCTTGTTTCAGGTTTTGGATGATGGCCGCCATCACGCGCGAGACCAACTCCGCCGCCTGCTGCTGGTAGCCGTGCGCCAGCAACCCCTCAGCGATCAGGGTATTCCACAAGGGATAGACGCTGGAACAAATGCCTGCTTCGTCTCCCTGGGGAGGCTGGGGGCACAGAGGGAGGCCAAATGGACGGTTAAATGGGCTGGCAGGCATGAGATGGGTGTTCACCAGTTTTTCCGCGCGCTGTGGGGGGAGCATGCCCGCCCATAAAGGCAAGAACAGGGTGGCATCGGCGCAGTCGAGGCCCACTGAATAGAAGCAGATCTGGTCTCTCTCGCCAATCCCCTGTACTATGACCCGTTCCAGGTGAGAATAGACGCGCTCGCCTGTCAGGCTGCCCTGGCCCAAATGCCAGCGGAAGCCCTCTTCAGTCAGGCGTTCCACTCGGGGTTGTCCGGAGGCCCCTGTGCCATACAAGAAAAGGGTTGGATGAGCAGTGATTTCGTCGCTGGTAGTTATCTTCACCAGAAGGCGTGCAGGGCGTGGAAAATGGCGCTGGAGGATGACCTCACCGGGCCCAAAACGTTGACCTAAGAGTTCCCCCCTGGGCACCTGGTGGCTGTCGCGATCCCAGTATGGATAGAGGCATTGGCCTTCATCCCAGGCAACCTCCAGCGCTGTGCGCAGGTGGTCGGCCAGGGTTTGCAAGGAGGCGCGGGCTTGATTGCGTCCTAACGCCTGGCCCATCTGGATCAAGGAGTGGCATTCACGGTATAGAAATGCGCATAAGGCCGGGCTCTCCACGGTTGAGATGTCTATCCCTTGCGACCAGGGATGCCAGCGCGAGAATAAGGGATGATCCTCCAGGCCAGCCTGCATGGGATGATCCCATTCAGGGACGCCATCACCATCGCGGTCATGCTCAGCAGTGAACCAGGCATGGACAAAATTCAGCAACCCGGGGAAAACCTCCTCTAAAAAATGCCTGTCCTGGGTCACCTGGAAAATGCGCCAGGCCAGGGTGGCTAAGATCGGCGTAGCCATTAAATGGCTGCGTTGACCTGCCAGGCCGGGCTTCCAATCCACCTCGCCACGTTCATCTTGGGTGGCTAAGAAATTGCGTACCACACCTTTTAACAAATCAGCCCCACCTGGCAGCAGTAACCCCGAAAGGTAATATGCCTCTAAGGGTGTCTGGCCATTCCACAAGTGTTGGTAATCTGTGCCGTCACCGCGCAGTGAATAGCCATGATCGGGTTGGCGCGCTGAAACAAAGGAAGGCTGTGGTAGATGGCTTGTAGGGCCAACAAAAGCCGCGTAAGCAGCCTTTTGCGAAAAAGCCAATGCGGCATCCCATTCGGGATCGCCGGTGTGAATTTCCACCTGGGAGGCGTTGAGGAGTTCCAGGCGCGCAATTTCGGCCTCCCAATTGCGGACGACGGCCTGGCGAGCTGCTTGAAACGAGGTCTCAGCTTCGCCTAGGGCAGCATGACTCCAGATGGCGGTATGCCTTTCGCCTGGCGGCAGGTCAATTTCCAGGATGAGAGCCGGGTAGGGGCTGCTGACAGCTTTAGCACCTCCGCTGATGAAGACCACAGGCGCCAGGCGGTCGGTTCGGCCCAGGAGCAGGGGTGCGGCGTGCATCTCTGTCGGTGCCATGCGTTGACCTTCGTTAGGACTTAATTGGGCCACCCAGAGCAGGCGTACCTGGCGCAGCCTTGAGCTGGCGTTCATCAAGTGGAAACGCCCAGCGATGACTTGTGATTGGGGAACCCAGTATTCGGCTTCAACGTCAATATCAGGAAAAGGTGAGAATTGCAAACGCAGATAGTTTGGGTAGAAGCGAAGCACCACCACAGGACGGGCGAAGTCAGCCGGATCGGCCAGCACCTGTTCACCTTCAGCAAAACGCGGAAAGAGGCGCATGGCGCGGGCGCGCAGGCCGTAAGTGGTTTGCAACCCCAGGGCGGGAGGTTCACCGCCGCCCAATTTCAATTCCCAAATCTGGTCGTCGCAGTAATCCGTCCCACCCAGGCGGGCATCGGCAGCCAGGGTGAGAAGCAGGGGATCGCCCGTTTTGAGATTCCATTGGCGCATGATGGTTCTTATTGTATGAGAAATTCGCCTTCAGGTCAAACAGGAATTTTTGTGCTAGAATGGGGAAAATTGGAAGGTAAAGCATGTATGAGATTGAGTATCCAACCAAGGAAGAATTACTTCCATTGCTAAAGAGCACCCCCGATCATTCGGTGGACTTTATACTTCTTGTTACAGGAATATTTGAGCAAAGTGAGCAGTCTAGATTATATGATTATCTCGCCGAATGCGTGCGAGTATTAAGAAATGGTGGGTTGTTGTTTCTCCAGGGTTTGCCTGAGCGTTTATCGCAATATGGTGTTTATTTAGATCAACGTCTGAGGTTTAAATATTGGATCGCGGTTGAATCCACATTGCGTTACCGAGGGTCTGGACTACCCTCTGTCCATGCCGGAATTCTATTATTCACAAAAGGTAACCATAAGTTTGATATTCGCAAATTGCGTTTTCCGCATGAATATTGTGCCTACTGTGGGAAACCATTGCGCGATTGGGGTGGAAAAGCCCACCTTATGCATCCAGACGGGGTTGCGATCTCGGATGTTTGGAAGAGTTTGCCAAAGGGGGAAACTATTCTGGTCTTTCTTCGCCGGTCTTGGATGTTATTTACAAACTCGTGGGTGTGGAACTCCCTGGTGAGGGGGGAAGATTTTACGCCTCTCATACCTTCGCTTGGCCAGATAGAATTCTGGAAACGGGGGATTGTCGGCCCTCGAGAAGGTATTGGCTTGGAGGTTAAACAAATTGCAGAACCAGCGATCCAGTATAGATTGCCTGGATTTAACTCGCCGGAAACGGTAGAGAACCTAACCACTATTTCGCTGGAACCAAAATTGTATAACGTAGTTCATCATGGAGATGCTCTGGAGATCTTGAAACAATACCCTGATAATTCGATTGATTTGGTGTTTGCTGATCCTCCTTATAATTTGGACAAAAATTACAATGTTTATACCGATGAGCAAAGTCGTGAAGAATATCTCACTTGGTGCAACTCGTGGCTAAGGGAATATGTACGCATATTGAAACCCACAGGGTCGTTATACGTGCTTAACCTGCCTCGCTGGACTATGTATCATGCTACTTTTTTAAATCAATATCTTTATTTTCAGAATTGGATTGTTTGGGATGCGCTTTCTGAACCAAGAGGCAAATTAATGCCTGCTCACTATGGTTTGTTATTCTATACAAAACACCCGACAAATTTCACATTTAACTACGATGCGATTGGGGCTATTGATGCTCGCTATTATTGCTTGCGAAGTGCTTGCATTCGCAAGCGCAAACTTGAAGGTGTAGATGAAAAGGAGCCGCTCACCGATATCTGGTGGGATGTTCATCGCATTAAACATCGTCGCGATCGCGATTATCATCCCTGTCAATTGCCTGACAAATTGTTGGAACGCATTATCCTATTATCCACGCACGAAGGAGACGTCGTATTGGATGCCCTTGCTGGCACGGGTACCACTGCAGTTGTTGCCGCTCGCCTAGGGCGGAGATATGTGGCTATTGACATTGATGAATATTATGTGCGAATTACACGCCAGAAGATTGCGCAAGTAATCCAATTTGGAAGTGTACGACGACAAAGCATCGCCAAGCCAAAGAGAACGTATACAAAAAAAGCGTTACAACTGGAACTGCGTGAATTGGCCATTAAATTAGGGCGCTTGCCCACACCTGAAGATGTGAAGATAATGAGCAAATATGGATTGTCGGCATTCTATGAGACCTTCCCAACTTGGGGAAAAGCATTGAAGGCAGCGAAATTGGAGGTCTCTGATGAGTGACGGTGTGCGCAAGATTTCTTTCCAGGAGGCGTGGGAGACCTCAACGGTTTTTCTGGTTGACGAGGAAGTGGAACAAAGGATCGAGGCTGAAGTAGCAGATCTACTCTCTGCGGCTCGGGATCCAAGAGTTTCTGAAGAAGCCGTGATCGAAGTGGAAACTATAGCGAGTTTTTTACAACAATCCGATAGAGCGCTAGAGGTTCTCCTCCGTGATATTGAGTTATCTGAAGAAAAATTCTTGCGAATTGTCTCACTGCTGCGCAGGTTACAAAGAATTCCGGGAGCATTTCATAGCGAATGGGGGATCAGCAAAATTAAAACGAAACTGTCTCGCGAGCGGGATTTTGCATTAACCATCGCTCACCTCCTGGTGGATGGTAAAGGGGATGTAGAGCTTCAGCAGTATATACCACGTTATTACCTGGACGCTTTGAATTACCGTGAGATCAAAGGAAGCTCCGAAGTAGCACGACGCATTCGTTACAAGAGGCTGCTGATTGGAACTTATGGAGCTGCTAAAGGCTATAAAATTGAACGAATAATACGTGAGAGATTGGAAACCTTGTGGAAAAATTACGGGATCCCTTTTGAAAAATGGCGCTCACGTTTCATCAATACGGATATTGACTTTGCAGTGCCCACCCTGGAAGACCCCTGGATAATCTTAATGAGCACCTTTCAAGAAACCACTAGTAGTGGACAATCAACGAAGGTGCGCGATATGCTTTCTGCCTATCAGCGCTTACAGGCAAGCAATAGTCGATACGGTGAAAACCGCGTCTTTGTTAATTTTGTGGATGGCGGAGGCTGGTTGGCAAGGAAGAGAGACTTTCAACGTCTGGTTGAAAACTGCCATTATTTTATTAACCTGAAGCATCTAGATATGTTAGAGGAAATTGTGCTTTATCATATACCAAAGAAGTATTACCATCCATAATAAATCGCCATGGATGCAATGTCCTGTGACACCGATACCTATCTAAGGAGACCCCATGCTATCCACTTTCCAACGCGGTCTATACTTTGAAGAATTTCAGCCGGGGCAAAAAATTATCACCCCTGGACGCACGGTGACCGAAGCCGACATTGTCAGTTTCGCCGGCCTTTCGGGTGATTACAATCAGATCCACACCGATGCGGAGTATAGCAAAACATCCCCCTTTGGCCAGCGTGTGGCTCACGGGTTGTTAGGTTTGGCTATCGCCTCCGGCCTGGCGGTGCAGACCGGGGTGATGCGCGGTACAGTATTAGCCTTTCGTGAGATTAACGAATGGAAGTTTGTTCAGCCTGTTTATATTGGCGATACGATCCATGTCGAACTTGAGGTGTTGGAAACCAAGCCCTTGCGCCGCATTGGCGGCGGGGCGGTGGTGATTGGGTTGGAGGTGAAGAATCAACAGGACCAGGCCGTGATGAAGGGCACCTGGACAGTGTTGATTGCCTCCAGGCCCGCGGATTAGTTTATTGGCTCTGTATGTCTGATATTCCTCCTACTCCTCCCGAAGAAAGTCCGGCGCGCCGTCTGCGGCGCTTGCTATCTGAAGTTGAAAAAGATGAGCAGGCAGCGCCAGTGCCCCCTTTCACGGATGAGACCCTTCCCTTGCAAGAAGATGAAGGTCAAAAGGAGGCAACCCCGCCCATCCTTCCTGAGTCGGGCGACACTTTGCTCATCGGACCCGATCTGGCCGATCAGGCGGGACAGGAATTGGTGGATCAGGATGAGGTTTCGCCAGCCAAGGTCGAACCGCCGCCGGCTGGCCTTGAAACCACTCATCCCATGTCCGCCCGAGCCACACCACCGCCGCCGGCTTTGGGAGCGACCCCTTCTAAATCTCCCCCCGCTATGGGCACCCAGGGCCTGCCTTTGCCACGGCGCGTGGATGAGATTGACGTGGACGCCACCCGTGTCTCATCTGCGGCTTTCAGGCAGCCCGGGGAAGCCGCTACAGCGCCTGGTGAAAGCACGGTGCGCCGCGAGGGCGTTTCTCAGCCTCGTTCCAGCGCTACAAAGGCGTCTGTCCCACCTCCACCGCTGGTGCGGCGCGTCAGCCCTGCCGTGCCCCTGACGCCTCCCACCTCGCAGGTTCTCACTCAAGGGCTGGGCTGTCTGGTGCGCGCCATGATTGTAGGTCTGTTCTTCCTGGTCATTGCTGCCGTTTGCGGCAGTTCTTTCTTGATCTTTCAGTATTATCAAATTGCGCGCAGTTTGCCAGATGTCTCGACCCTGCGCGATAAAGCCTCTCACTTTGAAACCACTCGCATCCTGGACCGCAATGGCAATGTGCTTTATGAAATTCTCGATCCCCAGGCTGGACGGCGCACTTATGTCCCCCTGAGTAAGATCTCACCCTATATGGTCGCCGCCACGATTGCCACCGAGGATAAGGAATTTTATAGCCATCCCGGGTTTGATATGTTTGCTATCTTGCGGGCCTTCTGGCAGAATTATCGCAGTGGCGAGACCGTATCTGGAGCCTCTACGATCACCCAGCAATTAGCGCGCAACCTGCTCTTCACCCCTGAGGAGCGTTCTCGGCGTACATACGAGCGCAAACTGCGTGAGGCGATCCTGGCGGCAGAAATTACTCGTCTATATACTAAAGATGAAATCCTGGAACTATATTTAAACGAAAACTATTATGGCAACTTAGCCTATGGCGTGGAAGCCGCGGCACAGACTTATTTCGGCATTCATGCCGATCAACTCAATCTGGCGCAGGCGGCATTCTTGGCAGGCTTGCCCCAGGCGCCGGCGGTATACGATGTGTACACTAACCGCGAGTTAACCCTCAAGCGCCAGGAACAGGTGTTGGAACTGATGTACCTGGCCAGCCTCGAGCAGGGTTGTATCTATGTCAGCAACAGCCCTCAGCCGGTTTGTGTGGACCCTGTGACCGCTGTCAGCGCGGCCAACGAGTTGAAGAATTACGAATTTCGCCCGCCCGAAGTGCAGATCCGTTACCCCCATTGGGTCAATTATGTGCACACCTTGTTAGAAGCGCAATACGATCCGCAAACCATTTATCGCTCTGGCTTCACGGTCTACACCACCCTTGACCCTGGCTTACAAGACCTGGCGCAGCGCATTGTGCGCCAACAGGTGGAGAAACTGGCTGACCGTCACGTGACCAACGGGGCGCTGGTGGCAATTCGCCCCGCCACAGGGGAAATTCTGGCTATGGTGGGTTCGGCTGATTTTTACAACGAGGCCATCTCCGGCCAGGTGAACATGGCTTTAGCGCCACGGCAGCCGGGCTCTTCCATAAAACCGCTGACCTATACGGCTGCCTTTGAGAAGGGTTGGACGCCAGCCACGCTGATTTGGGATGTACCTTCAGAGTTCACCCCCTCGGGCAGGCCGGATGACCCTGGCCCAGTGTATAAGCCGGTGAATTACGACGATCGTTTTCACGGCCCGGTGCGAGTACGGATCGCCCTGGGCAGTTCCTATAACGTCCCAGCGGTGAAGACCTTGCAGTTTGTGGGCATTTACGACGATCCCAACACACCAGCCCAGGACGGTTTCATCGCTCTGGCGAGGCGCATGGGCATTACCACCCTGCTGCGGCCAGATTATGGCCTCTCGCTCACCTTAGGCGGGGGTGAGGTGTCTTTGCTGGAATTGACGGGGGCCTACGCCATCTTCGCCAACAGTGGGCGCAGGGTGCCACCCGTTGCCATCACCCGCATTGTAGATCATGAAGGTAATCTGGTATATCAATACCAACCCCCAACAGGGGAGCAGGTGATTCGGGCTGAACATGCTTATCTCATCACTTCCATCCTGGCCGATAACGAAGCGCGCACCCCCGCCTTTGGCCCCAATTCAGTGCTCAGGTTGCCCTTCCCGGCAGCGGTCAAGACCGGCACCACCAACGATTTCCGGGATAACTGGACCCTGGGCTACACTCCGGATTTGACCGTGGGTGTCTGGGTAGGCAATGCTGATTACACCCCCATGCAAAACGTCAGCGGTATCACAGGCGCAGCCCCAATCTGGGCGGAATTTATGCAAGCCGCCATCCAGCAATTGACTGGTGGCAATCCCAGCCCCTTTGCCAGGCCAGCTGGGGTGGTGGAGAAGGTCATCTGCGCTGTTTCTGGCGCCGAACCTTCCCAATGGTGTCCCCAGCAAACCATAGAACTCTTTGCCGCCGACCAGCCCCCATTGCCTAAAGAGGAAGATTTATGGCAAAAGGTGCTCGTGGATACCTGGACCGGCCTTAAAGCCTCCTCGGAATGCTCCGACTTCACCGAAGAGCGCTTTGTGTTGAATGTGACTGACCCCTGGGCGAAGAAGTGGATCCGTAAGGACCCGCAAGGGCAAAAGTGGGCCAGGGAAATGGGCTTTGAGAAGGATGTGTCTTTCACTCCGGCGCGTGAATGTAAGGCCACCGATCCACGTCCCCGATTGGCTATTGTCTCGCCTGCGGATGGGCAGACGGTGTTGACCAGCCCCTTGGAGATCGTGGTGCAGGCCGACGCGAGCCGTAATTTTGATTACGTCCAACTGGAGTATGGTGTGGGTGAAGACCCCTTAGAGTGGACTGTGCTTGAAAAACGCAGCGCGCCGGTACCTCAAGCGGATAAATTCTACACCTGGGACCTGACCGATGTGCCCCGCGAGGTTATCACCCTGCGCCTGTACATGCACAGCACCGAAGATACCTTTGCTGAACGCCGTATTCGGCTGAATATTCAAGTGCCCACGCCCACCCCCACACCGACCCAGACTCCCACCCCGACTTCAACCCCGACCCCGACCGCCACGCCAACATTGACCCCGCTGCCTACGGCCACCCCAACCATTACTCCTACTCCTACAAACACCCCTATCCCCACAGATACCCTGACCCCCACGCCCTCAGAACCTCCCCCTCCGGGACCTTAGGTGGTATGCAGCACGATTTTTCCACTTACCTCTCACCTTTCACCTGGCGCTATGGCAGCCCTGAGATGCGCCGCCTGTGGAGCGAGGCACACAAGCGCCGTCTATGGAGATTTATCTGGCTGAGCCTGGCTGAGGTGCAGGCAGAGTTTGGCCTGATCCGCCCGCAACAGGTGGAAGACCTGCGCGCCCATGTCGAGGAAGTCAATATTCCGCGTGCCCTGGAGATTGAGGCCGAAATACATCATGATCTCATGGCCGAGTTGAGGGCTTTTGCTGAGCAGTGCCCGCTGGGAGGAGCGGTGCTCCATCTGGGTGCCACCTCCGCAGACATAGAAGATAACGCAGATGCCTTGCGCCTGCGCCAAGCGCTCGATCTGCTGCTGGAAAAGATAAAGAGCCTGCTGGCTTGCTTTGCCGATAAGATCGAAGCCTGGGCAGACACTCCCATTATCGCTTTCACCCACCTGCAGCCGGCTGAACCATCCACCCTGGGCTATCGTCTGGCGCAGTATGCTCAGGATATCTGGATGGATTGGGAGAATCTGCGCCGCAGGCGCGCCCACCTGAAGGGTAAAGGCTTCAAGGGAGCTGTGGGTAGCGGCGCTTCGTACGCTGAATTGCTGGGTGCGGAGCGCCTGGCTGAGTTTGAGGCGCGCTTATCCGAGCGCCTGGGATTACCCTTTTTCCCGGTAACCACCCAGACCTACCCGCGCAAGCAGGATTATCAGGTGATTGCTGACCTGGCCGGATTAGGGGCTTCGCTGTATAAGTTCGCCTTCGATTTGCGCCTGCTGCAATCGCCATCTTTGGGCGAGTGGAGTGAACCTTTCGGCAAAGCGCAGGTAGGCTCCACAGCCATGCCCTTTAAGCGTAACCCAATTAACGCCGAGAAAATCGACTCTCTGGGGCGTGCCCTGGCTCAGATGCCGCGTCTGGCATGGGACAACGCCGCTCACTCCTTGCTGGAGCGCACCCTGGACGATTCGGCTAATCGCCGTTTTCTCTTGCCCGAGGCTTTTCTCATCGCTGACGAGTTGGTCTCGGTAACCCTGCGCTTGCTGGCCGGGTTGCAGGTGGATGAAAAAGCCATCCAGCGTAACCTGGAGACATATGGACCTTTTGCTGCCACCGAACGGGTGCTGATGGCTTTGGGTAAGGCTGGCGCCGATCGCCAGGCGATGCACGAACACCTGCGCCAACATGCCATGGCAGCCTGGGAGGCAATACAGCGGGGTGAGGCGAACCCTCTGGCTCAACGCCTGTGCACTGACCCGCAATTCCTGCGTTTCTTATCCGAGAGCCAGTTGCGCGCCCTGATGGATATTAGCCAGCACCTGGGAGATGCGCCTCAGCGCGCCCGCGAATTGGCGCAAACCATTCGTCAGGCGTTGTAATTGGGCTTCACAATAGGTGACCATGCGGCCTTCGACAGCCTCAGTGGCGAGAGGCCAGCCTCTTAAAGACCTTTTTAGAAGGATATTCACCCTAAAACCCTGCCAACATTCACTGGTGAGAAAGCCTTATAGGTGCTATAACAAAAGGGCGATTATATGTGTAAGGACAACCTTATTAGAGGAAGGCGATCATGCAAGATATAACCGAGCATATCCTGGAACTTATCCGACTGACCTCGACCGACCTGCCCCCCGATGTGGAGCAAGCTCTGCGCCAGGCGCTGGAGCGCGAGGAGCCTGGCTCCGCGGCGCGAGGCGCCCTGGAGGCTATCCTTAAGAATGTGGAATTATCCCGTCTCAATTCCACTCCTATTTGCCAGGATACGGGCACCCCGATCTTCTACGTCTATTATCCCGAGGGCTGGAGCACGCGTAAACTGCGCGCCCAGATCGAGGCTGCGGTCGTCAAAGCCACTGAACTGGCTTATCTGCGCCCCAATTCGGTGGATTCATTAAGCGGGAGGAACAGCGGCAACAATCTGGGTGATGAATATTTCCCTACGATACATTTCGAGGAAGTGGAAGGGGATACGCTCACCATTGATTTGATGCTCAAAGGTGGGGGTTGCGAAAATGTTGGCGCGCAGTACTCGCTGCCTTATGGGCCTCTTAACGCTGGGCGCGATCTCAGCGGGGTGCGCAAAGTGGTGCTGGATGCGGTGCACCGGGCGCAGGGCCAGGGGTGCGCGCCGGGCATTTTGGGCGTCGCCATTGGCGGCGATCGCGGTTCGTCCTTTTATGCCTCCAAGGAGGTGCTCTTCCGCCGCCTGGATGAAAGCCATCCGAACCCACAACTGGCTGCCCTGGAACAACGCTTGACCGAAGAAGCCAACCAATTGGGCATAGGCCCGATGGGCTTCGGTGGCAAGACCACCCTTTTAGGCACCAAGATCACCAGCCTGAATCGCCTGCCGGCCAGTTTCTTCGTCTCGGTATCCTATATGTGCTGGGCCTATCGGCGTCGGCGGATGGAATGGCGTAACGGCGAGGTGCGCTACTCTTAACCTGCGGCATTGTGGAGCCGTTCCTTATTTACCAATCAGGAAGGATGCCATGCGTCAGATTACGATCCCGATCAGCGATGAGGACATTCGCAGTTTAAAGGTGGGGGACCCGCTGCTGCTCTCTGGGGTGATGGTGACCGGCCGCGATGCGGTGCATAAATGGCTGGTCGAGACTTTTATCAAGAAGACGCGCCAACCCCAGGGAGATGATTTGGAAGTGTATCAGGCGTTTAAGCCCCTGCTCAATGGCAGCGTGATTTATCATTGTGGCCCGGTGGTGTCGGGTTTGGAAGGGCAGGATTATCGCTTTGTGGCGGCTGGTCCCACCACCAGCATCCGCGAAGAGCCCTATCAGGCCGAGGTCATGCGCCACTTCAACCTCAAAGGTGTGATCGGTAAGGGCGGGATGGGCGCCAGGACCCTGGCCGCCTGCCAGGAGGTGCCGGCGGTCTATTTCCATGCTGTGGGTGGTGCGGCATCATTGATTGCCCAAACTGTGAAGCAAGTGCTTGGGGTGTATAAGTTGGAGTTTGGCGTGCCGGAGGCGATGTGGGTGATCCGGGTTGAGGATTTCCCCGTTGTGGTCACCATGGATGCCCATGGGAACAGCCTGCACGCAGAAGTGGAGCAGCGCTCCAGGGCTGTGCTGGAACAGTTATTGAGCCAACCATAGCCATCCGGGGCACTCCCAACTCCTCGGGGGAGAGGCGAAATTTAAAACGTGGGCGACAATCCCACGTTTTGGCTTTAAGGACATCTGCCTTAGTTGTCTTCTTCCAGGAGCGGATCTCCCGCCAGGCAGGATGTTTTCGCATCTCTCAAGAATGCCTGAAGGCACTCTTGGGTGCAGAAGTAAATCCTCTGACCCCGATAAACGGTGGTTGGCGTATCGGGTTGATAGGTGGTTGTACCCTTGCAGGCGGTAGAAATCGCGCTGCCCACCTGGGGTAGGGGCGGCTCAGGCGCGGACATGCAGGCTACTCCTGCTTCTCCAAATCCTTGAGCATTTCTAGATCCTGATGTAAGTTGCGCTTGCGCCAGAGCAGGCTGAGGAGGTAGATCAGCATCACGCCAAAAATCACGCCATAGCCTGCGAGCATATACGCGGTGGTCTCAGCGGGTGCTTGTTGGAATGCGGCTAAGTATGACATCCTGGCCTCCTCTAAGCGCTGACCTTCATTCTGAGTTGCTCGACCTTCTCGGCCAACCGCCCTAGGCGGACGCGGTGCCAGAGTAAGTCGGCGAAGATGAAGGTGAAGGTCAGTAGGCTGAACAGGAAAGTTTGGAGCATTTTCGGGGTCATGTCGAAAGTCCCCTGGGCTCCCGGCTGGTTCGTGCCGATCACCACCGGGTGGATGGTGCGGAACAGGCGGGCGGAAAAGAAAGTGAGCGGCACGCTGAGAAAGCCCACGATGGCATACACAGCCCCGAAGCGCGCCCGCCGATCGGGGTCTTCAATCCCCTGGCGCAACATCAAGTAGGCGGCGTAAATCAACTCCATGATGGTGGCGGTGGTCAGGCGCGGGTCCCAGGTCCACCAGGTGTTCCAGATAGGGCGCGCCCAGATGGAGCCGGTGACGATGTTGATAAACGCACACACCATGCCGATTTCCACTGCTGAAAGGCCGACGATATCCCAGCGGCGGTCGCCGCTGCGTAGATAGATCCCGCCGGCGATGGCCGCCACCAGGAAACCCAGCATTCCCACCCAGCCAGCCGAGACATGGAAGTAGAACACCCGCTGAACCTGCCCCATCACCGCTTCCATGGGGGCGTAGAAAAAGACCATGCCTGTGGCAATGACCAACAGGAACACCGCCACAGCGTCTAAAATTGTAAGAAAACCAGGTTTTCTTTCCACTTATACCCTCCAAGTTCAAAATAAGGAACCGTGCTATTCCTCTACCACATAATCGAAGACCATAAAGGCCACTGCAGTGAAGATAACGTCATAAACGATGAGCAGGTTGATCCAGGGCAAAATTTCAGCCCTCTCGAGGTGTTGTAAGAAGCCGCTGCTGCCTTTGACGGCGGCGATCATCACTGGGATGACCACCGGAAAGAGCAGGATGGGCAAGAGGATGTCGCGCGTGCGCGTTTGGACTGCCATGGTGGAGAGCAGAGTGCCAACCACGACATATCCTATCGAACCCAACAGGATCACCAACAACAGCCCTGGGACGAAAAGGTTGATGTTGTAGAGCAGGCTGTAGACGGGTAAGACGACTGCCTCTACCACCAGCATGAAGATTAAATTGCCGATGGCTTTGCCGAAATAGATGGCGCTGCGATCCACCGGAGCCAAAAGCAGCCCATCCAGGCAGCCGCGGTCCTTTTCCACCGCCATGGAGCGATTTAAACCCAGGGTGCCGGCGAAAGCAAAGGTCACCCATAATACGCCCGAGGTGACTGAGGCGCGCGCCTTGGCTTCCAACTCCAGGGCAAAGTTGAAAATCAGGATCACCAGCAAGGCGAACACCAACATGGAGGTGAGCAATTCGCGGCTGCGCATCTCGGCAGCCAGGTCTTTCCACACCACGGCCCCAAGGGCGCGCCAAAAATCGGCAAAGGTGGTGCGCTCGGCTTTAGCCTGGGCGGGTGAGGTAGTGAGGGTCAGATTGCTTTTCATGTCTCGCGGATGGCTTTGCGATAAAAAGCCAGGAGTTGATTGGGTTCGATCTCGCTGCGTCTGACGGAGGCTGCGATCACGCCATTGGAGAGAATATCGAAACGCGAGGCCAGGTCGGCGGTGCGCGCTAGATCGTGGGAGGTCATAACCACGGTGCGGCCGCGCGCGGCCACCTCGCGCAGCACCTGGTCCAGCATGAGGCAGGCTTCCTGGTCCAGGCCGGTGTAAGGTTCGTCGAAGAGCATCACCTCTGGGTCGTGGAGCACGGCGCGGCCAATCGCCAGGCGTTGCTGCATGCCACGCGAGAAGGTGCGCACCAGGTCGCGCCGACGAGCTGTCAGGCCCACCAATTCCAGCACTTCATTTATCCGTCCTTCCAGGTGAGGCACGCCGTACATGCGCCCATAGAAGCGCAGGTTCTCTTCGGCGCTCAGGTCTCCATAGAGTAAGGGCAAATGGGAAACAACCCCCAGACGGCGGCGCACTGCGGCCGCCTCTGCGGGGAGGGCATAGCCCGCAATACGCACTTCGCCCAGCGAGGGCCGCGAGAGCGAGGCCAGAATGCGCAGAAAAGTGGTCTTACCTGCCCCGTTTGGCCCCAGGATGGCCACGAACTCGCCCGGTTCCACCTCAAAATCCAGGCCGCGGAGGACAGTTTTCAGCCCAAAGCGCTTGACCAGTTTGCGGACTTTGATCATGTCTTTATGACCTTATCGGTTTTGTTCCAGGATTTCCTTCAAGTGCGCCTTAAGTTCAGCGCGGCGCTGGCGATAGGCCTCCTCGGGCAACTGGCCTTCCTGGTAAAGGTCATCCAGGGCAATGATGGCATCCATCAGGGCTTCTGGGCTCTCTTCAGCGGGGGCGAGGCTGGGGAGGTGCTCATCTTCGAGTTCATCTTCCATGTGGCGCGAGCGCCGATAAAGCCACACGCCTGCCAGGATCAGCGCCATTCCAAAGACGGCGAGACCAATGATCAGGCTGGTGCTGGAGGTGGCAGCCAGAGTGGGGGTAGAAAGGCGCGGCTTTCCGCTCAAACTCAGGCGCAGCAGCTCTCCGGCGGCCAGGCTGTCTCCGCTGTAAGTGTGATACTTGACATTTTCCACGTCGCGCGTGCCTGCGTCTTGCACTTTTTCCCCTTTCACCTTAAGGCTTCCCTCAGGCACAAGGATCACCACGGCTTCTACCGGTAGTGTGACCGGGTGTTCCAGTTCGAGTTTGCCCTCATAAGGCATCTGATAGGCATATAGAACTTCGTAAGTGCCCGAACCAGGCTGAACGGAAAGCGTATCGGCGAAGCCTTCAGGAGTTTGCAGGTATCGCCCTCCCAGTTCACCATCTTGAAACTGCAGATTGGTGGCACCTTTAGGCAGGCTGAAGCGCACTACCGGCCCTCCAGGCTCGGAGGCTACCAGGGTCTTATCGGTTGGATTTGAGATGATATATAACTCAACCACCTGGAGGGTTTTTTCATCGAGGAATTCAAAGAAGAGATGCAGGCGGTCTGCTTTAAGGATAGAGGCATCGGTCGTGGATTCAAAGATATGAATGGGCAGGTCCAGGGTATCACTTCCGCTTTGAGCGATGGCGATGTCGGAAGTGTAGGTGGTGTTTTGTAACTCGGTTGTGACCAGGAAGACTCGCCCCGGTGGCATGAGCACGTTATCAAAGGTAAAAGAGCCATCCGCCTGGAGGGTGGTGGTTTGCGTGTAGACCATGTTCATGTCGTCAAAGCCGCGCAGCGTGAGCGATAGATCGGATGGGAGTTCAATGCTTGGCGGGGCGATGACTTTTCCGGTGACCTGGCCTACATTGGCGGGGGTTTCGACCGCTGGAGTAGTCAGGGTGGTGGTGGGGAGCGGCGTGGTGAGCACCTCGCTGCCCTGAATGGCAGCCGGGGTTGCCACCTGTGCCACGGGCGCGGCGGTCGCCGTGAAGGTCAGGCTTCGTAAATAAGTCGCTACAGCCCAACGTTCGTCCTCGGAAAGTTTATCCGCAAAGGCGTGCATCTCTTCGGGGGCGCTCTGGCTGATCACCTGAAAGAAATCGGCCATTGATTTCTGAGCCATCCGAGACTGATCGGTCAGGTCGGTAACGGGTTTGGAGAGGGTAGAGGCGTCTGGGCCGTCCCCCCGACCCTCTTCGCCATGGCAACGGGCGCAGTTTTCCTGAAAGAGTTGTCTGCCTTCTTCCACCACTGCCTGGGGCATGCTCAGCGAAAAGGCGTAGGCCACCACATCCCAGCGTTCTCGATCAGATAAACTGGCAAAGGGAGGCATGAATTTTTCCAGATTGCCCTGGGTCACCTGGGTGTACCAGCGCGAAGGGGTCGCCTGGCGCGCTACCTCGGCCGAGCCAATGGCCGTGACCGGATTAGGGAGTTGAGCAGCGCGGGGGCCATCCCCCAAGCCGCTATTGCCATGGCAAGGGGCGCATTTTTCAGCGTAGATCGCCTCACCCGCCTGGGGGTTGGGGGCGAACAAGGGATATAGAGGTCCACTGATCGCGGTTGGCTGCGAACGACTGATGGGTATTTGCTCGGCTCCCGGCGGTGGCGTCAGGTCCTCTGCCAGCGACAGAGAACAGGCCGAGAGGAGAAAAGCGATCAATAAAATAGCGAGAAGAAAAGGTGAGCGAATAAATCTATGCATAAGGCCTCATGCAACCACATGACCGCACTTAGGGCAGAAGCGATCGGATTTTTGGAGGGGCTGTCCGCATTGGGAACAAAACCCGGCGGCTTTTTCACTCCGCTCGCGGCGGCGGTTGGCGATCATAGTTTCCAGATCATCATCGGGAGTGGCGACCGTCCTGCCTCCGTTGGGAGCAGGTCGCGGGCCGGTTACCTCGGCTCTACGGGCGGCGATAGCGGCTTCGAGGCGCGCTTCCACATCATTGGCGGCTGTAGATTGAGGTTGCAGTGTATCCAGTTTGCGCAAAATTTCCGCCCCATGCTGAAGCAGAGCGGCGCGTTGGATAGGATAATCTGCCTCAGGGATTTTGCCCAGGGTAAAGTCGAAGTCCAGTTCCTGCAAGGCGCTGATGACACGGTCGCGCTCGGCCAGCAAGGCAGAAACCTCGTGCTCCTCCTGGGTTACCGCCTTAGTTTTATTCTCCAGGAAAGGACGGCTGATGAACAATGCCACCAACACCAACAAGCCAAGGATTAGGAAGATTGATCCAATGTCCATAATATCTCATTCTTTAAGGAGAGGGTCTATTAGAGATTTGATCTCGGATAAGGACTGAAAAGGCCCGATCTTGACCTGACGCAGGACGCCTTCCTGGTCAATAATATAGGTCTCAGGGACGCCTTTGATCCTGAAAGCCTGGGAGATGCGTGTGCCCAGGTCGGGGCCATTGGGATAGGTGATGTTGAACTTTTGCAGGTAGGCGCGCGCTTCAGGTTCGGTATCCACATAGTCCACACCCAAAAAAAGCACGTCGCCGCGGGGTTGATACGAGCGCCAGGCCGCCTCCAGATCAGCAGCTTCCTGCTCGCAGGGCTTGCACCACGAAGCCCAGAAATTAACCACCACCACTTTACCCGCCTGGTCTTTCAAGTGGATCTGCTGGCCCTCGAAAGCGCTCAGGCTGAAGTTGGGCACACGATCACCAATCGAGACCGGTCCCTGCTGGCTGCGCCTTAAACCGAGGGCGAGGATGGTCAGGAAGCCCAACAAACCCACCCAGACAAGGATACGCCCCCATTGGGGGCGGTTGGTAGCCTTGGCGGGTTGAGACAGGGTGCTTTCAGGCTGTGTCATATCTTCCTCCACCCCTGACAGGCTAAGCGCCTCTCAGGGGACATGGGCATTTCAGCGTTTCTTCAGTTCTTCCTCCAAGCGTTGGACGTACTCGTCTTCGGAGATGGAGGGGATTTCGGGGGTGGATGAGACCAGGGCTGGCCGCCTCCAGGCCTGGATCGCCCGAAATAGGATATAAGCGCCCAGGCCAATTGCCAGCGGTGGCACCAGGTATACCAACCAGTTCAGGCCGCGGGCTGGAGGTGTGGCCAGGACGCGATCGCCATATTGGTCCACAAAGTATTGCTTGATTTGCGCCTCGCTCCATCCCTGGCTCAGTTGTTCGCGGATCAATTGGCGCCATTGCTCACAAGCCTGCGTGCCGCATACATCCAGCGGGATGTTTTCGCAAACAGGGCAGTACAGTTGTTTGGCAATGGCATTCACCTCGTCATCGGTGGGGAGGCGGGGTGTTGGTCCCTGGGCCAGGGCTGTATTCCCCAGCCATAGGGTCAGTAAGAGGGAGGTCAGGGTTACAAAAATGTAGCGTCTCATCATACCTTAGCCGTTTTCGTCTGCCGAGAGTTTAGGGTTATGCCTCAGCCGACGCATATTTCGTGCGCCTGACGGTGACGGTGGCAGGTTGGCTTTCTTTCTCAGGCCAGGCGGCGATCAGGGTGCCCAGGATGAAGACCAGCCCGCCCATCCACAGCCAGTTCACCAAAGGGTTGTGGTAGATTTTGAAGGTGGCCCCCTCAGCCGAGACGGGCTGCCAGTCCACCAGCAGCACATAGAGATCATCTGCCCAGGTGCTGCGCACGCCGGGGATGGTCATGGGCTGTTGAGATTCGTAATAGTAATCACGGCGCGGATGTAATTCGCCCAGATACTGGCCATTCTTATATACGCCTACCACGGCCCGAGCTACATTGCGCCCGTCGGCAGTGTTCCAGTTTGCCAGAGATTCATATTTGATGGTATATTCCCCCAGGGTGAGTTGCTCTCCTTGGGCAATGGTGCCTTGGGTTTCGCTCTGGAAGAGTTCGATGCCCAGGATGCCCAGAGCCATCAGGATCACGCCTAGATGGATGACAAAGCCACCATAGCGGCGGCGATTGCGGCCCATCAAGCGCCATAAAGCCAGGGGCAATGCCTCGTTGGATTTGCGATGGCGGGCGAGGGCGCCGCGCCAGAACTCAAGCAGGGTCACCGCCGCCGTAAAGGCAATAAGGTAAAAGCCTATCAAAGCCACGGCGTGGGTAATGCCTCGAGCAAGAGCCAGCAAGGGTACGATCAGGGCTGCTACCGCGGGTTTCCAGATGGCTCGGCCCAGGGTGCGCCAGGTGGAATGTTGCCAGGCTGCCAGTGGCGCAACCCCCATCAGCAACAGGAGGCCGCCAAACAGTGGGCCGGTGGCTCGCTCGTAGAATGGCGGTCCTACGGTGACTTTCTGCCCGGTAAACAATTCCGATATGAGAGGAAAAATCACTCCCCAGAAACATACCACCAGGATGCCCAGGAAGAGCAAATTATTGAGCAAGAATAAAGCCTCGCGCGAGAAGAGCGAAGTCATCACAGCCTCGGATTTCAATTCATTCCAGCGGCGCAGCAAGAGCGAGACCGAGACGATCAAGGTCAATCCGATGAAGCCGAAGAAAAGCGGCCCAATGGCGCTCTGGGCAAAGGCGTGCACCGAGGAGAGCACCCCTGAGCGGGTGAGGAAGGTGCCGAAGATGACCAGATCGTAGGTGAGGATAATCAGCAGCATGTTCCAGTGCTTGAGCATGCCGCGCTTCTCCTGAATCATGACCGAATGCAGAAAGGCAGTGCCCGTCAGCCAGGGCATGAAGGCGGCAATCTCGACCGGATCCCAGCCCCAATACCCACCCCAGCCCAGGACGTCGTAAGCCCAGCGGCTGCCCAGGATCAAGCCAAGCGAAAGGAACAACCAGGTGACCAGCGTCCAGCGGCGCGTGATGCGAATCCAGCGGTCGTCGGTGCGGCCGGTGACCAGAGCGGCTATAGCAAAGGCGTAAGGAATGACGAAGGAGACAAAGCCCAGATAGAGCATGGGCGGATGGGCGATCATCCCAGGGTGGCGCAGCAGGGGGTTGAGCCCCCGCCCATCTGCTTGCAGCAGTAATTCTGCACCTTTGGGCGGAAACATGGCCTTAATGGGATTACCCAGGGGGGCGATCCACAGGCGAGCGAAGGGGTTTTCGACAAAGATCACCAGGAACAGGAAAAAGGCCACGGTGACGAGCGAGACCACGATCACCCAGGGGAGAAATTCGCGATCGCGATCCCACTTGCGCAAGGTTACTGCGGAGGCAAAAGCCGACATCAGCCAGGTCCAAAACACCAGCGAGCCGGCCTGTCCTCCCCATAGGGCTGTAATGCGCAGATATAGAGGCATGCTGTTGCTGGTCACTTCACTGACATATGCCACCTCATAGTGACCGGTGACCAGCAGATAGATGATGCTGCCCGCCGAGATCGTCACCAGAGGCCAGGTGAGCAGCATGGCATTACGGGCGCTATCCACCCAGGCAGGGGCATTGCGGCGCACCCCGTAAATTGCCGCCCCAATCCCGTATAAAGAGATCAGGAAAGTAATAACCAGAGCACCAAAACCGAGGTTTGCTACCATGTAGGAACTCCTAACACTGAAACGGCGCCGAAGGCCAGACGCCAAAGGTGAAAGGCGTTAAAACCTACACGCCGTTCAGGCTCGAAACTAACCTTCAACCTGACCCGGCACCGCTTCTTCATATTTGGTCGGGCACTTGAGTAAAAGTTCTTCAGCATAAAATTTGCCATCATCGCCCATGCGTCCGGTGACGATCGCCTGAGCCTCGTTGCGCAACAGGTCGGGTTTTACGCCGTTATAGACCACCTGCAGGCGGGGTCGGTTGGGATCAATCACCGCGGCGTGCAAGACGGCTGCCAACCCTCCCTGGGCTTCAATTTCTTTATTATCTCCAGGGACATGAGCGATGGTAAAGGTCAACGTCAGCGTTTGAGGGTCATATTGGATCGAGTCGCCGATCACTGCGCCAGAGATGCGCAGGTTGCGTCCAACGACTTTGTCGCCTTTAGCCAGTAACTCTTCGACTGTCAGGAAATATTGAGCGCTGGCTTGGGTTGAAGAGACGATCAAATAGATAATTGCAGCCACGATCAACAATCCACCTACAATAAATTTGGTTCGGCCGGCTGCGCTTGTATGGGCAGTGGTTGGTATGGTCTGATTCATTGTGAAGTTCCTCCAGTAACCATCCGTAACGACTAAAGGTTTAATAAACCTCCATAACCACTCAGGTCTGGAGTTGGCTTTTAAAGTCTATCGTAGATTGTTGCACATCAAGATTAAGGATGGCTGAGATAACGCCCAAAAAAGCATTAGACTTAGCGCACCCGTATCAGGCCGGTGCGGATGGCGAACTTAACCAGTTCGGTGCTGGAATGCAGGTTGAGTTTGTTCATGATGCGTTCGCGGTGGCGGGCGACCGTTTTGGGGCTGATACCTAAGCGCTCGCCAATTTGGGGGTTGCTTAGCCCCTCGGCCACCAATTCCAGCACTTGCAGTTCACGCCGGCTGAGAACTTCCAGGCCCGTGGCTGGGGCAGCCTCTTCGGCGCTCGCAGGGGGTGTAACCGGCGCTTGAGAGAGCAGGCGGCGGTAATCCTCCAACAGCCAGCGAGCCAGCGCCGGTTGCAGAAAAACATTGCCGTTGACGACAGTGCGGATAGCGGCCACCAAATCCTCGGCGGCGGAGCGTTTGGTGACATAACCCGAAGCGCCGGCCGCCAGCATCTCAAACAGATATTGTTTATCTTCGTGTACGGTCAGGGCGAGAATGCAGCAATCGGGTAAGCGTTGTTTGAGTTGCCGCGTGGCCTCTAATCCATCCATGCCGGGCATGGTGATATCCATAACCACCAGGTCTGGCTGGGTTTCCTGGGCGCGTTGCAAGGCCTCCTCTCCGCTGCTGGCTTCCGCCACCACCTGTATATCTCCCTGGGCTTCTAAAAAGGAGCGCAACCCGGCCCGCACCACTTCATGATCATCAACCAACATTAAGCGAATTGCGTTCATAGGATGGCTCCTCATGTGTTGTGAGATTAGTTTGGGCGATGGGCAGGCTTACCTGTACCAGGGTGCCCTCGCCTGGGGTTGAGGTGATCTGGAACTGACCTCCAATCGATTCCGCCCGTTCACGCATGCCAGCCAGCCCCAGGCCGCGCCCTAGGGATTGGCTTTTACTTGGCATAGTAAAGCCAATCCCCCAATCCTGTATAGACAGGAGCACTTGCTCGGGGGCGAAACGCAAAGAAACGGCAGCTTGGGGGCAACCCGCATGGCGCGCCACGTTGGTTAGCGCCTCCTGGGCGATGCGAAATAATACCGTTTCCACCACAGGGTCCAACCGCTGCTGGCCACCTTCAACTGCCAGGCTCACTTCCAGCTCCCATTGTTTCGATTCCTCAGCCAGATATTGTAAGGCCGCTACCAACCCCAGATCGTCTAATTGGGCCGGGCGCAGATCGTGCACCAGGCGTTGCAGGCCTTGGGACATGCGTTGGCACAACTCCTGTAGGTGGTCAATGCGGCGCATGCGCTCGGAATGTCGCGGTAAGGATTTCTTCAACGTTGCCAGTTCCAGACTCAAAGCGGTCAGAAATTGGGCGGTCTCATCGTGAAGTTCACGGGCGATGCGGGTGCGTTCTTCTTCTTGGGCCTTTACAATGCGACGCAACAGTTCGCGTCGCAAGGCTTCTCGTTCCTCTAAATCGCGCTGGACCTGCTCCAGGGCTTGCAACCGCGCTTCCTGAGCCGCAGCAAAGCGCCTCTGCCGTTCGCGCTCAGCGCTTTGGGTGGCACGCAGCAACGCGGTGGTGATCAAGGCCGCCATCGCGGCGCGAACGGCCTGGATGGGTATCCCTGTGATTTGGAGGAACATCTGTGAGTTCAAGAGGCTCGCTGGGAAGATATCGGCCGGGGTGACGAAAATCTGGCTTAGACCATAGAAAGCAAACCCCCAGGCTGCCAGGCGCAAATGGCGCGCTAAGTCTATCAGGTGACTCAGGCGCATCTGATCTGCCTGGCGATGCAGCGCCACTGAGGCCATTGCCGCCCCTGGGACGGCCAGAACATAACGCCCCATGACGTCGGCGTGGGTCACCCAATGCAGAGCCTCCTCAACGTGGCGCCGAAGACTGAGCAGAGTCAGCAATCCATATAGTCCAAGAAGCCCCAGGCAGACCAGGGGATCGTGAAGGCGCCAGGATGGCTTGTGTGGCCCCAGGGTTTGCAGCCCAAAGATGACTAAAAGGAGAAAAGAAAGCGCCAATATTCCAATGCGTATGGGATTGGTGAGGTATGGCAAACTCATGCCATACCAAGCGTTGGCCAGGGTCGCCATTTCTAGCCACTCGTGCGCGCCGTGAATCAGGCCAAAAAAGGCCAGCGGCCAGAGCAGGCGCGCCTCGGCCAGCAAGGGAGAACGCCTGGCCTCCATGACCATGATGATCCCCATGCTGAAGAAAGCCAGGCCGTAGATGAAGAATACCACAAGGATCTCAGTGTGGATATCCATGGTGTACACTTATTTATTTGTGACTAATTTTACATCATGCCGATAACCTTGCAAATTAAATCGCAGGCCAGGCGTCATCTTTTGTCATAAAAATCATAGGAAAAATTTCACTATGATCTCATCTCTGTTTAAGGTAGAATGGGGTAAACAACCCAATAAGATTGGTCTTTAATTAGGTTATTAAACCCATAACCAGAGGTGAGCGCCGCATAACAATTTCCTTGTAACAAAACCCCAAACAACCAAGAAGTGTTGAGGAGAATGTCTATGAGAAACATATGGATCTATCTCGCAGGTTTGCTTCTTTTGGGGGCCTTACTCCTGGTCGCCTGTGCTGGTCCGCAAGGCCCGCAAGGGCCTGCCGGCCCTCCTGGCCCGGCTGGTCCTGAGGGGCCTCAAGGTCCTCCAGGGCCTCCTGGGCCTGCGGGTCCACCTGGAGAGGTGGCGAAAGCCGCCGCCGAGTATGTGGGTGCGGCCGTGTGTGCCGGCTGTCACCAGGATATATATGACACTTACATGAAGTCCGGCCATGCCTGGAAACTGAATCCGGTGGTCAATGGCCAGCCGCCTCAATATCCCTTTACCAAACTGGAGCAACTGCCGGAAGGGTATACCTGGAATGACATCAGTTATGTCATTGGTGGCTACAACTGGAAAGCCCGCTTCATGGATAAGCAGGGCTATATCATCACCGACAGACCAGGGGCAGTTATCAGCGACACCACCTATCTCAACCAGTGGAATTTCGCCAATGAGATTGTAGGTAAGGCCGCGGGTTGGGTGCAATATAACTCTGGCAAACCCAAATTGAAATATGATTGCGGCTCTTGCCACACCACCGGTTATAGCCCTGAGGGCCATCAAGATGGGCTGGAAGGCATCGTTGGTACCTGGGCTGAGCCAGGGATTAAATGCGAAGCCTGCCATGGCCCCGGCAGCCTGCACGTGTCTAACCCGCGTGGATTTGCCATGCAGGTGGATCGCGACGCGGAACTGTGCGGCAAGTGCCACATTCGCGGCGCCATCGAAGAAGTGGATGCCAAAGGCGGCTTTATTGAACACCACGAACAGTATGAGGAACTATTCCAGAGCAAACATATCGCCCTGGATTGCGTGGTGTGTCATGATCCCCACACCCTGGTGGTGCAACTGCGCAAGGAAGGCAAACCCACCACACGCACACAGTGCGAAAATTGCCATTTTCAAGAGGCTAAATATCAGAATAACGCCAAACATGTGGCCCTCAAGATCGCCTGCGTGGAGTGCCACATGCCCCGCATCGTCAAGAGCGCCTGGGGCGACGCGACCAAGTTCACTGGTGACATCCGCACCCACATGATGGCCATTGATCCCAACCAGATTGGTCAATTTAGCGAGGATGGCAAGGTTGCCCTCTCGCAGATCGGCCTGGACTTTGCCTGTCGCCATTGCCACGTGGATGGCGTTGGACTTCCTATGACATATGTTTAGTTAATGCGGGTTGCTAACGGTTACCATAGCAGGCCGTAGCGATCTAAAGATAGTTCAAACAGGTAAGCAGGCGAGAGATTTCTTGTCTGCTTACCTTTTTCCTATTTATAACCCGTCTCAGCCTCGATATCACAAGGTGGTGTATGAAGAGATTGATTAATGGTTTGAAACATTTCTTTTTTCCGCCGGCCGATGCCACCCGCTGGGCGCGGCTTTTGCCTTATCTGGTATTGGGGGGGTTGACTTTAATGCTGCTGACCGCCGGGACTTACGCCTGGGATTACACGAACTCCCCCACTTTTTGTGGGGAGACGTGTCATACTATGCCCCCGGAATATACAGCCTATCTCACCTCCCCGCACGCCCGCATTGATTGTGTGGACTGCCACATTGGCAAGGGGTTCATCGCCACCCGCATCACTCGCAAAGCCGGCGATGTGCGCCATGTGTTGGCTACGGCTTTCAGGGCTTATGAGTTTCCTATCCATGTCAAGAGCCTGCGACCGGCACGCGAGACCTGCGAGAAATGCCACTATCCCCTAAAGTTTTCGGATGACAGTTTGCGCGAACTCAAACGTTATGGCGATGACCGCAATAACACCCCTTTTAGCATTTACCTGGTGCTCAAGACAGGCGGGGGCAGCAAGCGCCTGGGCTTAGGACGGGGCATTCACTGGCATGTGGAAAACAAGGTGTACTTCCTGGCCACTGACCCTGAAGAGCAAAACATCCCCTATGTGCGCGTCGTCGAGGATGATGGCTCTATCACCGAATATGTGGACGTAGAAGCCAATCTTGACCTGGCGACGATTAACCCGGCTGACCTGAAAGAGATGGATTGCATCACCTGCCACAACCGCATCACTCATTTGGTCTCTACCCCCAGGGATACGGTGGATAACCTTATGGCGCGCGGGTTGATCTCAGCCGACATTCCTGATATCCATCGCAAGGCGATTGAGTTCTACACTCAGATTTACGATAACACTGAGATGGGCTTAAGCGCCATTGCAGGTCTGACCAATTATTACAAGGCTTACTATCCAGATTTCTATGCTGCCAACAAGGAGAAAGTTGATCAGGCGATAGCCGCCTTGCAAGAGGCTTACCGCAACAGCGTTTATCCCGAGCAAAAATCGGATTGGACCACTCACCCCAGCAACGTTGGCCACCAAAACTCGCCGGGTTGTTTTCGGTGTCACGATGGCAAGCATCTCAATCAAAATAACGAAGCCATCCGCCTGGAATGCAATCTCTGCCACTCTATCCCGGTGGTGAGCACACCTCAGAACTTCGTTTCCCGCATTGAGATCAGCCGTGGCCCAGAGCCGCAAACTCACCGCAATCCAAACTGGATCAGCATGCATCATCAGGTGTTTGATGAGACCTGCGCTAACTGCCACACCACTGAGAATCCGGGTGGTATAGACAACTCATCCTTCTGCTCCAACAGGGCCTGCCACGGCAGCGTCTGGCAATATGCCGGCTTTGATGCGCCCAAACTGCGGCAGATCATCCTTTCCCAACTTCCGCCTACCCCCACGCCCATACCCGTGCCCACCGGAGGGCCTTTGACTTTTGAAGCCACGATTGGCCCCCTATTTGCTGCTCGGTGTGGCAATTGCCATGTGAAGACCAGCGTCAATGGCCTGAATTTGGGCACTTATGCCGAGGTTATGAAGGGCGGTAAGAGTGCGGCAGCCATCGCGCCGGGTGACCCTGAGAACAGCCTGCTGATTCAAAAGCAGACTGAACCTCAGCCCCACTTTGGGCAATTGACCCCCGAGGAATTGGAATTGGTAAAACAATGGATTGCGCTTGGCGCACCAGAGAAATAGGGTAGATAACCCAAGATTGTTAAATTCATCACATAGTGAATAGGACATCTGCCACTCATCCTGGATTAATAATTAGGGTATAACATGTACTGCATAAAACCTAATGCGTGGATACTCACCATTACGGAGACCTGTCCAGTTATGGATGGGTGAGAAGGTGCGAGAAAGGAGGTGAAAGGGAGCAAGGTCAAAGGAGCGATTTATCCTGAAAGGTTGAACTTCACTCTTTTCGGAGAACACCTGTAAGAGAGGAGATGCAAATGAAAACCAAGTATATCTTTCTGGGAGCATTGTTGCTGGTCCTGGCGCTGGCTCTGGCGGCTTGTTCCCAGGCTCCGGCGCCGACCGAACAAGCCACGCCCTGTCCCACAGCAGCGCCTTGTCCGGAGTGCCCAGCCCCGCCCACACCTCCCCCATGTCCTGAGCCCGTGGTGAAGGAGGTGCCCTTTGAGGCGCAGTGGGTGGGTTCGGCTCATGCCGATGCCGAAGCGGAAGCCTTCACTCACTGGAATGAGGCCGATCCCAAAGAGGTGCCTGTGGACTGCGCCCGCTGCCACAGCACTCCGGGCTATCAGGACTACCTGGGCGCCGATGGTTCGCCAGCCGGCGTGGTGGATAAGCCCGCCCCAATTGGCAGCGTAGTCACCTGTGTGGCCTGTCACAACGCAGCCACAGCCACCTTGAGCAGTGTCACCTTCCCCTCAGGGGTCGAGGTCACTGGCCTGGGGCCTGAAGCGCGCTGTATGGTTTGCCACCAAGGTCGTGCCTCCACCGTGCAGGTGGATGAGGCTATCGCCAAGAATAATCTGAGCGAGGAACTGGACAAAACCAGCCCTGAACTGGGTTTCATCAATATCCATTACTTCGCCGCGGCTGCAACCCTGTACGGCACTCAGACCAAAGGTGGCTATGAGTACGCCGGCAAAGCCTATGACGCCAAGAACGACCACGTCCAGGGCTATAACACCTGCGTTGGCTGCCACAATCCTCACACCCTGGAAATCAAGGTGGACGAGTGCCAGGCTTGCCACACCAACGTCGCTTCCAAGGAAGACCTGCGCAAGATCCGCATGCCAGGTTCCTTGGTGGATTATGATGGCGATGGCGACACCAGCGAGGGCATCGCCAGCGAGATCGAAGGTCTACAGGCGCTGCTCTTGCAAGCGATCCAGTCCTACGCTAAGGATGTGGCCGGCACGCCCATCGCCTACAACGCGGCGGTTTATCCCTACTTCTTCAAGGACACCAATGGCGATGGCAGTGCCAGCGAGGATGAGGCCAAGTTCGACAATCGCTATGACGCCTGGACCGGGCGCCTGCTGCGGGCTGCTTACAACTATCAGACCTCGGTCAAAGACCCTGGCGCTTTTGCCCATGGCGGCAAGTACATCATCCAATTGGTCTACGATTCCATCGAAGACCTGAACACCGTGCTGGCTACCCCTGTGGACCTCTCTAAGGCTCACCGCATTGATGCCGGTCACTTCGCCGGTTCTCAGGAAGCCTTCCGCCACTGGGATGAGGAAGAAGCCGAGCCCAGAATCGTACCGGCCACCTGCTCGAAGTGCCACTCTGGCACGGGTTTGCCCTTCTTCCTGGAGAACGGCGTGACCATCAAACAGCCGGCGACCAATGGCCTGAACTGCGCTACCTGCCACAACGACCTGACCCAGTTCACCCGCTTCGAGGTTAAGGAAGTCACCTTCCCCAGCGGCGCTAAACTGGATACGGGCAGCAGTGATGCTAACCTGTGTCTGAACTGCCACCAGGGTCGTGAGTCTACTGTGAGCGTGGATCGGGCGATAGGCAAACTGCAGGCGGATGAGGTTTCCGATACCCTGAACTTCAGGAATCCACACTACTTTGCCGCGGGCGCTACCCTGTTTGGCAGCGACGCTAAAGGTGCCTATCAGTATGCCAACCAGAAATACGCCGGGCGCAATGCCCACGTGGAAGCCTTCGATACCTGCGTTGAGTGCCATGATGTGCATGCCTTGACGGTCAAGGTGCAGAACTGCGCCAACTGCCACGCGGGTGTCACCTCGGTTGAGGATCTGAAGAAGGTGCGCATGGAGGAGACCCCGGTGGATTATGATGGCGATGGCAATGTGGAAGAGGGTATCGCCGGCGAGATCGAGACCATGCAGCAGGCATTGTATGCCGCCATCCAGGCTTACGCAGCCACTAAGGTAGGCACACCCATCGTCTACGATGCGCACGCCTATCCCTACTTCTTCAAGGACACCAACGGCAACGGCACGGCTGAGCCAGAAGAGGTCAGCAACCAGAATCGCTACGCCACCTGGACACCGCGCCTGCTCAGGGCTGCCTACAATTATCAATGGGTCGCCAAAGATCCTGGGGCCTTTGCCCACAACCCCACCTACATCCTGCAGGTGTTGTACGACAGCCTGAAGGATATTGGCGGCAATGTGGCGGGCATGAAGCGCCCCTAAGGTGGATTCACCCCTAAACAAATCAGGGCGGCTCATGGCCGCCCTGATCTTTTATGTGGTCTTTATTCTGTGCGCAATTTCGTCCCGCACATGCGGCAGAAACGATCGCCCGGAAGGGCCCGTTTGCCACACTGGTGGCAATAAATATAGCCTTCTTCTGCCGCGCTTTCTGGCTCGATGGCTACCCGTCGCCGCCGTGCCGGGGCAGGTTCTTTTCGCTTGCCCGCCTGCCAGTACCACACCGCCCCTCCGATCAGCAAGACCAGGCCCAGGCCGCCCAGAACCCAGGGGAGATAGGCGATTAATGGATTCTGCCCTGGCGTGACTGTGGTCACAGGGGAACTGGGCTGCACTTTCAGGCTGGTGATGCTCAGTTCATCGCTGGCTTTTTCGTAACTGATCTTAAGGCTGAAGGTCTGCCCAGCGGATATGGCGCCCACCTGTTTGTTATAGTAGATTAGCCCGTCGTTTCCAGTTACCGCTGAGCCAGAGGCAGGCGAGATTTGCATGTTCGTGGCGCCAATCGGCTGTTGCACCTGGATGACCAGGTTGTCTACACTGTAGTCGCCGGGCCAATGATACTCAAAATGGCGGGTAGCGCCATCTTTAGTCAGGCCGGGGTCATAATATTCCAGTTGAATTTCTGGCATGGTGGCATTAAAGGTAACCAGACCCCATTGGTTCTCGATGCGATATTGGTAGGGGATGCTGAACAGGGCCGCTTCGCCGGTGGTGGTCATTTGCTTGACCGCTACTGCACTGGGTTCACCTGCGCTGGCAGGAAGGCGAAAAGTCAGATCCACCGGTAGAGAGACATTTGATGGCAGGGTAATGCGGTAGATCACCAGGAGCGTGGGTTGGTCATATTCGGGCCACAAGTCCACCTCCACCGCGCTCAGTTTGATTTCGTTTTGGGCGACAACGGGGCGGATGGAGATGATTGCCAGGGCTATTAACAGAATGAGCATGAGAGAGGTGCGTCTGAGCATGGGCTTCGTTCCTTAAAATTTAGAATTCGATTGAGATCAAGTAACTGCGGCATGATGAATCTTACCATATGCCCCGTGTTACCGTCAGGAACAAAGTGAGAATAGGCACAAAATGCTTTTGAGAGCAGGCTTCCCCTCGGACCTTTCCCTAAGCGCATCTGTTTTCGAATCCGCAGGTTGATCTCCTGCACAGGCAGTTAGGGCTCGATTCGGCTAAGCCTCCAGGCCAATCGCCTGGCGCACTTGCTGAGCTAGGTCTCCGAAGGCGGCGGTGTAACGGATGTCTTCATGGCGTGGCCGCGGCAGATCAACGCGCAGGTCCAGGTGCAATCTGCCTGGGCGATGCGTGAGCACCAGCACGCGGTCTGCCAGGAAGATGGCTTCGGAGATGGAATGGGTGACCATGATCACCGTTTTGCGCCGTGCCTGCCAGATGCGGGATAGTTCACTCCCCATACGCTCGCGGGTGAGCGCATCCAGACTGCCAAAAGGCTCATCTAGCAATAAGATGTCAGGATCGTGCACCAGGGCGCGGGCGATGGCCACCCGTTGCGCCATGCCCCCTGAGAGATCGCGTGGCAGTGAATGTTCGAACCCTTGCAGCCCCACCAGTTCCACCAGGTCTTGGGCGCGCTCCAGACAAACCTGATATGGCAGCCCTTGTAATTCCAAAGGCAAAGTTATGTTTTGCAATACCGTACGCCAGGGCATCAGGTTGGCTTTCTGGAAGACCACTCCCACGCCGCGCCGCGGGCCATTGACCCGCTCCCCCTGAAGGGTCACCTCCCCCTGGGTGGGAGGCAGCAAGCCCGCCAAAATGCGCACCAGGGTGCTCTTGCCGCTGCCTGAGGGTCCGAGAACGCAGACAAACTCCTGGGGGCATACGGAAAAAGTAATGCCCTCCAGAGCTTGCAAGCCGCCGTTCCCATTGGGGAAGATAGCGCTCAAATTGCGCACGATGAGGATGGGGTCTTGCGCCGAATCGCTCATACACCTACTTGATGAATTCATTGGTATAGGCCTGGCTTAGATCCAGCGGCTGTTTGAGCAGCCCCATTTCCAACAGGATCTTCTGCATGTTCTCCCAGGCCTGAGGCTGTGAGTATCCCAGAGGTTCGGCTTTCCAGAAGGTGATGGAGGTGGACAGAATCTCTTTCTGAAGTTTCTCATCCGCCTGATCCAGGCCTTCGACATATTTCTTGCTAATCTCATAAGCCTCATCGGGATTAGCCAACGTGTCGGCCAGGCCGCGCAGTGTGGCCTGAACCATGCGGCGCACCAGATCAGGGTTTTGGCGCAGGGTGGTCTCATTGCTGATCAACCCATTGGAGGCTAATTGGACATAATCTGCCACCTGGATGACATCCACATCAAAACCCTTGGCGCGTAACTGGATAGGCTCGTTGGTCACATAGCCTACCACGGCTTGTTCCTGATCGGTAGCCAAAGCCTCCACCTGATTAAAGCCGATCGAATCCAGGGTAACCTGTGACTCTGGAATCCCCGCCACGCTCAATAAGGCGCGCAGGCCGATGTAACTGGCACCGAAAAGCCCGGGCAGACCGATGCGCTTGCCAGCCAGGTCTTGAGGCTGGCGGATGCCCTGGCTGGTTTTGGCTATCACAGCGATGGGATAGTCTTGATACCAGGCCATGACATAGACGATTGGCAGTCCCTGGGCGCGCCCCAGCAGCACCTGTTCTCCGGAAACCACCGCGAATTGCAGATTGTTCGCCCCAACCAGGGTCACGCCATCGGTTTCAAAACTGTAATCAAATTCAATTTCGATGCCAGCCTGATTGTAATAGCCTTTTTCAACGGCGACATAAAAGGGGGCATACTGAATATTGGGAATATAGCCCATCGGCAGACGGATGTGGGTCAGAGGTGGCTGTGTTGCCTGGGGTTGAGGGGAGGGTGAGGCCGGCGCAGATTTGCAGGCGCTCGCCAGAAAGATGAGGATAAGGAAAAGCGAGAGGGATGATTTTGACATGCTCAATGCTCCTTAAGGGTGAGGATGGTTTGTTCAGGGCGCTGTTGCCAGGAAAGCAGATGGGCTTCGAGGAACACCACCAGGCGATACAGGCTGAGCGCCATGACGATCAAGGTGAAGACAGCGACGAAGACCAGGGCCGTATCGTACTGGCCGCGGCCCAGGTTAATCAGAAAGCCCAGGCCGCGGTCAGCGCCGACAAACTCGCCCACCACAGCCCCGATAACTGAGAGGGTAGCCCCAATCCGCAGCCCACCTAGAAAAATGGGCAGGGCGGCCGGGATTTCCAGGTGCACCACGGTTTGCCAGCGCGTAGCCTGTAGCGAGCGCATCAGGTCCTGGAGTTCCTCAGGCACCGAGCGCAGCCCAACGACGGTGTTCACCAGAACCGGGAAGAAAACGATGAGCGCGCAGATCAGCACCTTGGAAAGCAATCCGGGCCCAAACCAGATGATCAGCAGGGGCGCTATGGCCACGATGGGCACAGACTGGCTGGCGATAATGTAGGGCGAGAGCAAGCGTTCAATCAACGGGGACTTAGCCAGGAGATAGCCTAATAGGGTGGCGCTGCTCACCCCCAGGAGGATACCCAGGGACACCTCTTGCAAGGTCACCAGGAGATGACGGAACAGGCTGCCATCAACCAGGGTTTGCCAGAAACGCAGCATAACCAGCCCGGGTGAGGGCAAAATGAAGGCGGGCAGGCTCATGCTGCGGGTGAAAACATCCCACAGTACAAGAGTCATCCCTAAGGAAAGTGGCAATAAATAGAGCCGGGAACGGCGCAAACGGTGGAGGCTCGTGGAGGTCTTCTTCTTAGTCATCGAGTTGATCATGGCACACCACGCTTAAAAACGCACCCCGAACTGACGAGTTCGGGGCAACGGGAATCACACCATTTGGACAGACTGCTCATAAAAAACCCCGAAAACGCATCGTTTTCGGGGCAAAGAGACAGTTCTGACCTCCTGGCCAGCAACAGGCTGATCCATTGGCGAGCATGGCGCCAAAGCGCCACGGCTCATGGAACAGCACAACCTTCTCCCATCCGGACTGTACCGTCGGCCCCGGAGTCTCACCGGATCCTGCGCCTGTGGAGGCGCTCGCGGGCTTTACCGCCGGTCGGGAATGAGACGAAATTCGTCTTTCACCCTGCCCCGAAGGTTATGTTGTTAACAAGCGCCTAAAGCGCTTGTTAAATATATCACAAAATGTCTGTCTTGTAAAAGTTAACTTTGATTATACCCTGCTTGGGGCGATGGGTCAATCTTAAATTGGCCGAGTTTGTTCTGGTAAAATAAAATAACGCCTCGAATTGCCTGGGGCGGTGTTATACTTCTCAAATCTTGCAACGGTCAGGGATGAGTTCTGCCCGACAGTTGCCAGGGTCAAAGCCTTTGGAGGTAGCATGCGCAAGCGAGTGGTGATCACCGGACTGGGGTGCATCAGCCCGGTAGGGAACGATGTGGCCACAACCTGGAACAATATTCGCAATGGAATTTCAGGGATAGACTGGATTACGCACTTTGACGCCAGCGAGTATAAGTGCAAAATCGCGGCTGAAGTGAAGGGTTTTGATGGAGCGGCTCTGTTTGGCAGCCGTGAGGCGCGGCGTATGGATCGCTTTACCCAATTCGCGCTGGCGGCCGCCGAGCAGGCGCGCCAAGATGCCTGTCTGGAGATCAGCGATAGCAACCGCGACCGCATTGGAGCCGTGGTTGGCTCAGGCATTGGAGGTTTGGGCACGCTATTCGAACAAATGCAGGTCTATGCCGAACGCGGCCCCATGCGGGTAAGCCCTTTTTTGGTGCCAATGATGTTACCCGACTCCGCCGGGGGCATGATCGCCATCCACCTCGGGGTGCGCGGGCCAAACCTGGCCGTGGTCACCGCCTGCGCCACCGGCACGAACGCAGTGGGTGAGGCCGCCGAGATCATCCGCCGTGGCCAGGCGGAGGTGATGTTCGCGGGCGGCAGCGAGGCGGCCATTGTGCCGATCGCCATGGCCGGTTTGAACGTGATGACCGCCCTCTCCACCCGCAACGATGAACCCAAGCGCGCCTCGCGCCCCTTCGACCTGCACCGCGATGGCTTTGTGATGGGCGAAGGCGCGGCGATCCTCGTGCTGGAATCGCTGGAACATGCTCAACAGCGCGGCGCTCGCATCCTGGCCGAGGTCAGCGGCTATGGCTCCACTAACGACGCTTACCACATCTCCGCCCCAGCCGAGAGCGGGGCCGGCGCAGCCCGCTGTATGCGCATGGCCTTGGACGACGCGGGGTTGGGGATTTATGACATTGATTACATCAACGCCCATGGCACCAGCACACCCCTCAACGACAAGAGCGAGACGGCTGCCATCAAAACCGTGTTCGGCGAGCAGGCGTATCAGATCCCGGTCTCATCCACCAAATCCATGACGGGTCACCTGTTAGGGGCTTCTGGTGCCCTGGAAGCGCTGATTTGCGTCAAAGCCCTGCAAGATGGGGTCATGCCACCTACAATCAATTATGAGACGCCCGATCCCGAGTGCGATTTGGATTATGTGCCTAATGTGGCTCGCCCGGCCCATCTGACGCATGTGATGTCGAACTCTTTCGGTTTTGGTGGCCATAACGCCACCATCATCCTCAGTCGCTTCGAGCCGCAACCCGAGCCACATTCGGTGGCGTGAATTGACACAGGCCCATGCCTCTTGCGAGGCAGTGCCGCAGCCACACACCCGGTTCTATATCTTTATAGATTTATTGGAGTTTGTCTTATGGCGCGTTATGCTCACATCACCGGTTGGGGGATGGCAATTCCGGAAAAAGTGCTCACGAATATGGATTTGGCCCAGGTTGTGGACACGAGCGATGAGTGGATATTCTCGCACACTGGCATCCGCCAACGTCGCATCGCCAGTGAGCAGGAAACCACCGCCTCGTTAGCTACCGAAGCCGCCCTGAAAGCCCTGGAGATGGCGCGGTTAAAGCCCAGCGATCTGGATTTGATTATCGTGTCTACTTCGTCGCCAGAGCATCTATTCCCGGCCACGGCCTGTCTGGTTCAAGATCGCATTGGCGCGGTCAGGGCGGGGGCGTTCGATCTTTCGGCGGCTTGCACGGGCTTTATCTATGCTTTAAACGCCGCCAGCCAGGCCGTGCGCGTGGGCGATGCGGATAACGTGTTGGTGATTGGAGCTGAAACGCTTTCGCGCCTGGTAAACTGGAAGGACCGCAACACCTGCATCCTCTTTGGTGACGGCGCAGGGGCTTTCGTCTTGCAAGCCAGCCACGAGCCTGGAGGGGTGCTCTCGGCGGTGTTACGCTCCGATGGTTCAGGCGGCGAACTGCTCTCGCTGCCCGCGGGCGGCAGCCGCTTGCCTGCAAGCCCGCTCACTGTGTCCAATGGCTTACATTATATACATATGAACGGGCGGGAAGTATTCCGCTTTGCCACCCGGGTCATGGCTCAGGCCACAGAGGAGGCGGTGGCAATGGCACGCTTGAGACTGGAAGATATAAAATTGATCATCCCTCATCAAGCCAATCTGCGCATCATTGAGTCGGCAGCCCGCCGCCTGGAAATCCCCATGGAGCGCGTGGTGGTCAATGTGGAACGCTATGGCAACACCTCGACCGCCTCGATCCCCATCGCCACCTGCGAAGCGGTGCGCGAAGGCCGCCTGCAGGCGGGAGATAAGGTGGTCTTTGTTGGCTTTGGGGCCGGGCTAACTTGGGGAGCAGCCGTGGTGCAATGGAGTGGGCCTTTCCCCACCCGCCGCAAGGTCTATCTGCCGCCCTCCTACCGAGCCTGGGTGCGCATCAGGTCTTACCTGCGGCGCTTCGTGCGTTTTCTCGAGGGCCTCATTTGGGGACGCTATATTGAATAGGCGCCCAGGATGAAGGGGGACAGGTCTGGGTATCACTTTATTAGGAACAGGAATTATGAAATATCCCTCCTTTGGGGCTGGGTTTATCCTTTGCCCCCTTTTTGTGTCGCTAGCCATGCAAGGTCACGCCTCTCACCACCCCCAACTGTTAGAGTGACGTTAGAATATTAGAAAACTTATGGAGGAATTGTTACCATCCTGCCCAATGGTTGGTATAATTTATATTGAATCTATACGGTTTGTCCGTATTTGGAGGTATCTGTGAATTCTACCCGCAACCGTTCTTCTATCATATACCTGTTGCTGTTCATTGCCATCATCGTCATGGTGGTGTATCAATTCCAGCAACAAGGTGTAAGCCAGGAGGTGCTGCCCATCAACAAGGTGGCCGCCGACATTCAGAACGGGGTGGTTCAGCGCATTGTAGTTGAAAACGAGAATCGACTGCGTGTGGTATATGCTGATGGCACGGAACGAGCATCGAACAAAGAAGCCAGTGCCACGCTGGTGGCTCAGTTAAAAGACCTGGGTGTACCTACCGAGCGACTGCAGAATTTGCGCATTGAGATCAAACCACCCAGCCCCTGGCTGGGGGTCGCCACCATCCTGGGCTATATCGTACCATTCATTTTAATTGCTGGCGTCTTCTGGTTTGTTTTCCGCCAGGCACAGGGGAGCAACAACGCCGCCCTATCTTTTGGCAAGTCGCGAGCGCGTATGTTCACCGGCGATCACCCTACGGTGACCTTTGAGGATGTGGCCGGGGTGGACGAGGCCAAAGAAGAGTTACAAGAGGTGGTGGAATTTCTGCGCGAACCCGAGAAGTTCATCTCTCTGGGAGCGCGCATCCCCAAAGGCGTGCTCCTGGTAGGTCCGCCTGGCACAGGGAAGACATTGCTGGCGAAGGCTGTCTCAGGTGAGGCAGGGGTGCCCTTCTTCTCCATCTCTGGCTCCGAGTTTGTTGAGATGTTTGTGGGTGTAGGCGCCAGCCGCGTGCGCGACCTGTTCGATCAGGCCAAGCGCCACTCCCCCTGCATTGTCTTTGTGGACGAGATTGATGCTGTGGGCCGTCAGCGTGGGGCTGGGCTGGGAGGTAGCCACGATGAACGTGAACAGACCCTCAACCAGTTGCTGGTGGAGATGGACGGCTTCGATACTGACACGAACATCATCATCATCGCTGCCACCAACCGCCCCGACATTCTGGATCCGGCTTTGCTCCGCCCTGGGCGGTTCGACCGCCGCGTGGTGTTAGATCGGCCGGATATGCGTGGCCGTGAGGCTATCCTTGGGGTGCATGTGAAGGGCAAGCCCCTGGCTCCGGATGTGGACCTGGGGGTGATTGCTCGTTCCACTCCCGGCTTTGTGGGAGCCGACCTGGAGAACCTGGTCAACGAGGCAGCGATCCTGGCGGCGCGGCGCAACAAGAAGGTCATCAGCCAGTCTGAACTGGAAGAGGCTATCGAGCGCGTCATTGCCGGACCAGAGCGCAAGAGCCGCCTGATCAGTAAGGAGGAGAAACGCATTGTGGCTTACCATGAGGCAGGTCATGCAGTGGTGATGAACGCCTTGCCCGAAGCCGACCCCGTGCATAAGGTCTCCATTATTGCCCGAGGCATGGCTGGCGGTTACACGCTATCCCTGCCCGAGGAAGACCGCACGCTGATCTCGCGCCAGAAACTGATCGCTGATATGATTGGCTTGCTGGGTGGCCGCGCGGCTGAGGAACTGGTCTTCAACGACATCACCTCTGGCGCCGCCAACGATTTGGAACGGGTCACGCGCATGGCGCGCACGATGGTGACCCGCCTGGGGATGAGCGACATGTTGGGGCCCATCGTCTATGGCCAGAAGGAAGAGTTGATCTTCCTAGGGCGCGAGATCGCCGAACAACGCGATTACTCTGAGGCGGTGGCCGAGAAAATTGATCAAGAGGTGCAACGCCTGGTAGGCGAAGCCTACGAAAGGGCCAAAGCCATCCTGATCCAGTATCGCGATAAACTGGATGCCGTAGCCCAGCGCCTGCTGGAAGTGGAAACCATTACACGCGAAGAGTTCGAGGCGATCTTTCCGCCCCCGACTCCCAAGAATGGTGGGACGCCGGTACCTGCAACCCAGCCGGCCCTGCCAGCCTGAACCCCTTTAACCTCGCGGGGGGCGCTATATCAAGGGTTGTTTACCCTGGCTAGCGCCCCCTTTTTATATCTATGAAGCATGAAACTTCCCCATCATCTATAGATAGCGCCGCCATCCTGGCAGGTGCAACTCTCTTCCCTCAACCTCGGGCTGGTTACCTGATTCTAAAAGGGCCTCACCGCTCTGATCTGTTGCAGCGCCTGAGCAGCAACGACTTGCGCCTTTTACAGGCCGGAAATGTCATCGTCACCTGCTTGAGCTCGCCTACGGGGCGTGTGCTGGATGTGCTCAGCGTGTTTTCAGAAGGTGAAACTTTGCACGTCCTCACCCTGCCTGGTTATGGGGAAGCCACTTTTCGCTACCTGAAAAGTCGCATCTTCTTTATGGATCAGGTGAGCCTGAGCGATGAGGGTTCTGCCTACGCCCAGTTTGACCTGGACGGCCTCCAGGCCGCCCAATTTCTGCAACCTCTGGGAGTGAACCCAGCCCCTGGGCTGGACCAGATTATGGCAGTTGATTGGGAGGAGAGGCCTTTGCGGGTTATTGGGCAACGGGGGGTGGTGGGCCTGGGCTACCGCTTAATCCTGCCGAGGGAGGCTGCCCAAGACCTGGAGGCCTGCCTGGAAAGGGAAGGTGTCAGGCGTCTGAGTGCCGAAGACCAGCACATCTTACGCCTGGAAGCGGGTTTACCCGCGGCTGGAGCTGAACTCACCCAAGAATTTACCCCGCTAGAGGTGGGCCTGGAATGGACGATCTCCTCCACCAAAGGCTGCTATAGCGGACAGGAAGTGATTGCGCGGCAGATCACCTACGATAAAGTCACTCAACGCCTGCGGGGGCTGAGGCTGGAGCATGCCGTCAGGCCACAGATGCGCCTGTGGGCTGGAGGGAAATTAGCGGGTGTGGTCACTTCAGCCGGCATCTCGCCCCGCCTGGGTCCCATCGCCCTGGCGGTGGTGCGCCGCCCCTACGACCAGCCTGGGACAATCCTGATGGTGGGCGATACGCCTGATCGGGGGATAACCGCCAGGGTGGTAGCGCTTCCTATGTCTTCGATCTAATTTAGCGCCCCAGCCCAAAGGCAGCACACGCCCGCCTGGAGGCCTGCGCCACCGCCGGGGTGGTGTTGGCGCATTGGGTGAAAAGTACCTCATTATGGGTGGAGGTGGAGATGTCTCTTCCCTGAGCGAGGTGGGCTAGGAGGGTGCGGATTTCGGGGGCACCCATGTCTTGGGGATGGCGTTTACCGTGGAAAAGGATGAAGTGCTTAATCCACGCAACCTAAGTTTGTTCGGTGCGCTAGGAATAATGTTTCAAGCGAATGGCCTCGCCCACCTGGTCGAGCAGTTTTTTGGGAGGGGACGAATTTTGAAGGGACATATTGACAGGAGGGCAAATGGGATGCTATACTCTTATTGTATTTTAACATAAAACCATACAACATCCGAACTCCAATGGGGCGTTATCTG
>JBBILY010000008.1:0-11444 GCA_037444705.1 Chloroflexota bacterium
TTACATTTTGCCAGATAGTCCCCTGGGCCATGCCCTGCAGCAAATCGGTTTGGGCTTCCTGGCCAGCCCCAATTTCGGCCTGCCAGTTGCCCTGCTATCGGTGGTGATTGCCGCCACCTGGCAGATGTCGGGCTTTGTCATGGCCATGTACCTGGCAGGTTTGCGTGGCATCCCCGAAGAACTGCGCGAAGCGGCACGAGTCGATGGCGCCAGCGAGTGGCAGGTTTATCGCCACATTGTGATGCCCTTGCTCCGTCCTGTCACCCTCAGCGTGGTGATCGTCTTAGGGCACATCTCCTTAAAAATCTTCGACCTGGTGGCCGCCATGAGCAAAAAAGGTCCCGGCTTCGCCACCGATGTGCCAGCCTATTTCATGTTTGAAACCACCTTTCAAGGCGACCATTATGCCCAGGGTGCTTCAATTGCCATATTCATGTTGGTCAGCGTCAGTCTGTTAATCGTGCCTTATTTGACCTTAAGCACGCGCCGGGAGGCGGAGGTATGAGCGCTCAATTGCCATCAGCCCAGGTAAAATATTCCCCCCGAGGTTTTTCCGCTGTCCTACAGCGAGAATGGCAACGTTTGCCGCGGCGCGGCAGCCGCGCCCTGATTTATTTGGGGCTGGGTCTGGCTTCGGTATTTTATCTCATACCGGTCTACGTGCTACTGGTGACCAGCCTGAAGCCTTACGCCGAAGCCAATCTGGCGCAAATGTGGCATTTGCCCAGCGCGCCCAGCCTGGATAGTTTCTTGCGGGCTTACGAGCAACTTAAGCCCCATGTGCTCAATAGCCTCTATCTCACCCTGCCAGCCACAGCGTTTTCATCCTTACTGGGTTCGGTCAATGGGTATATCCTCTCCAAATGGCGCTTTCGCGGTTCTGAGGTGCTCTTCCCACTGATGCTCTTCGGGATGTTTATTCCCTACCAGAGCATTCTCATCCCCCTGGTACAAACGCTGCAAAAAATTAATCAACTGGCGCGGGCGCTGGGTGTACCCGAAAATCTGCTCTGGCTTGTACCAGGCTATGGTTCCATCGCGGGCCTGGCTTTCGTCCATATTATTTATGGCATCCCTATCACCACCCTGATCTTCCGCAATTACTACGCCACCGTGCCCACTGAACTGGTGGAGGCAGCCAAAATTGACGGTGCTAACCTCTTCCAGGTTTATCGCTGGGTTTTGCTTCCGGTCTCAATGCCGGCCTTTGCCGTGGTGTTGATCTGGCAGTTCACCTCCATCTGGAATGAATTTCTTTTCGCCGTCATCCTGACCCAAAACCCGGCGGTGCGCCCGGTCACGGTAGCGTTGTATAACCTGGCCGGGAGTTATATTGTCGAGTGGAATGTCCAAATGGCCGGGGCGCTCACGGCCGCCTTGCCGACCTTGTTGGTCTATATCTTTCTCGGGCGCTTCTTCCTGCGCGGCTTGCTGGCAGGGGCGCTCAAGGGCTAATTTACACATTAAAAGCGCAGAGGTGGGGTCACTCCCACCTCCACCGCTTTGCCTCCCATAGCGCTCATTCTAGCAATCGCGCCAGGATGTCGCTGCTCTCCATGAGCAGATATTCTACGCCGTCCAGTTTGACCTCTGTGCCACTATATTTGGCAAAGATCACCTTATCGTTCACCTGGACTTTGATATCCTCATCATCGCCCACAGCCACCACCAGGCCGGTCTGCGGTTTTTCTTTGGCCGTTTCGGGCACATAAATGCCTGAGGTGGTGCGGCTTTCCTGCTCCAGCGGCTTGATCAGGACGCGCCCTCCCAGGGGCTGAATCTTGGGGGTAGAGCCATTGGTAGACATTTAACAACCTCCATTATGAATTTATCGAAGCCCCAAGAGGCGGTCTATCTTGGGGCGATCGAAGCCAACCACAATCTTGCCTCCAATGTCAATCACTGGCACGCCATGCTGACCAGAACGGCGCACCATGTCGCGGGCGGCCGCCGGGTCGCGGCTCACATCCACTTCCTTGAACTTGATGCCTCTCTCGCGCAGATAGCGTTTCGTCTGGTTGCAAAACGTGCAAGTAGGTGTGGTAAAAATGATCACGCGCGGTTGGGGTTTCTTTTCTTCTGCCATACGTCAACTCCTCTTTGTTTAGATGCAAGAACCCATTTCAGGTTGCAACGATTTCCGCTTTTATGCCCTCGTATCAGGCCAAAATGATCGGGGCAACCCTTCTAACGCCCATCTTTTCGAGTAAAATAGATAAAGAATATGCAAAAAAATTCGCTGCGTGCTCTCCTGCTGCGCCTGGGTGTGGTTGCAGGTGCCTTATTGAATCTGGCTCTTTATCGAGGGTTAATATCTGACCCACATGCCTTGAGTTCCCCGTCTTTCAGGCAAGCCCTGGAGGTACTGGCTCTGGCGATTTTTGCCACCGCCGTGTATCTGACGACAAAGCACCTGGCTGCGCTGCGAGGTGAGGCCAGAAGCCTGCAACAGCGCCTGGCGCAGACAGAAAAGCAACTTATTGAAGCCCGCCATCTCCAGCATAGCATCCTGCGCATCAGCCAACGCTTAGCCGAAGCCAGCACCGAGGCAGAAGTGATTGAAATCTCCCTGGGTCTGGCGCAAGAATTGCTGGGCGCGCCAGGAGCCACCTTTGTGCCTCTGGATGAACGCGCCCAACCTCTCGCCGCTACCACGCGCGGCGAAATGCCTTTCCCCACCTCAGAAGCCTGGCTGGAATATCTGGCATCTCCCGCCATCCGCCAGCGCTGCGTAGCCTGCCACAACCACGAAATACTCACCCGCGCCTGTCCCCTCCTGGAAGAGTCCTTCCACAGCGCCACAGGTATGTATTGCCTGCCCCTGCGGCGCGGCGAGCAGGAATTTGGCATCTTCAATCTATACCTGCCCCAGGCGACGGCGTTAGATAGCAACACGCAAACCTTGTTACGCACTTTGATGGACGAGACCACGATTGCCCTGGAAAACCTGCGCCTGCGTCAGCGCGCCATGTCCACCCTGCGCCAACTGCAGGCTGCCCGCCAGGCCACCGACCTGCAAGGGGTGTTTGCTGAACTGCTGAAAAATCTCCAGGAAACTATGGAAGCCGATTTTGCCTTAATCGTCCTGTGGGAAGAGCAAATTGAGAACAGCCAAACCCCAGCCATTTACGGCCAGACCCCACCCGAAGCCCTGCATCTGATCCAGAGCGCGGCTCAAAGGGTTCGCTCCTCTCGATCGTCCCTGATGTTGGAGAACGACGGGGGCAATGGCGCGGCTTCATCCAGGATGCGCACCCTCCTGGCGCTTCCCCTCATAACCCCCGACAACGACGAAACCGTTTGCGGCGCCTTGGTGCTGACGCACCACCGCCCACGGGCTTTCAATCAACGCCAGATCTCCATGTTACAGTTGATCGCCGCCCAGGTGGCCCTGGTGGTGCACAATGTGCAACGCATGGCGCAACGGGAATATCAGGCCGTGTTGGATGAACGCATCCGCCTGGCGCGCGAGATCCACGATGGCCTGGCTCAAACCCTGGGTTTCCTTAAGTTAAAAACTGCCCAAATGCGCGGCTATCTGGAACGCAACGATCTCTCTTCCCTGGGCCAGACGATCGACACACTCTATGAAGTCCTCACCGAAACCTATCAGGATGTGCGCCAGGCCATTGATGACCTGCGCGTTATCTCCGCCCCAAGCGGCTTAAAGGGCTGGCTGCTCCAAACCGTGGATGAATTCCAGGAGTCTAGTGATCTGAGGGTACACCTGAGCGGCCTCAACGCCCTCCCCGATCTACCCCCAGAAATCCAAGCCCAGGTGATCCGTATTGTTCAAGAGGCCCTAAACAACGTGCGCAAACACGCACAGGCGCGCAATGTGACAATCTCCTGCCAGCAGGTAGAGGGCCATCTAACCATTGAAATCAGCGATGATGGGATCGGCTTTTGCGTCGAAGACATCCCCGCTCCATCTAAGCATGGATTGCGCGGCATGCGCGAACGCGCCGAACTGATCGGCGCTGACCTGCGGGTGAACAGCCAACCCCATCAAGGCACCTTAATATCCCTGAGGCTGTTGGATTATGCTCACAGGCCGGCTGGAAAAAATTAACTATTTTCGAGTGACCCCTGGCTGATTATTCGGGAAGGAGAGGTACATTCCCTGCCATGAAACCGATACGGTTGCTGGTTGTAGATGATCATACCCTGTTCCGTTCAGGCCTGGTGAGCCTGTTGAAAGACATGCCCGAATTTCAGGTCGTCGGGGAGGCTGCCAACGGCCGCGAAGCCCTGGAGGCAGCCCGCCGTTTGCATCCTGACGTGGTCTTGTTAGACGTCAACATGCCTGTGATGGATGGTGTCGAAACCGTCCGCGCCCTGAAGGATTGCCTGCCCTGTCGTATCTTGATGTTAACCATCTCGAAAAACGATGAAGACCTGTTTGGCGCTATCCTAGCCGGCGCAGATGGCTATTTGCTAAAAAATGCCACCCCAGATGAACTGAGCAAGGCAATCCTCCAGGTATACGAAGGCCTGGCAGCCCTGTCGCCGGACGTAACCCGCAAGGTGATGAGCGCCGTCAAAACGAATCCAGCCTATCCTCCTGGCATTAACCTGAGCAGCCGCGAGTTAGATGTGCTCAACCTCCTGGCACGCGGCAAAACCACCACCCAGATCGCCCTGGAACTCTTCATCTCTGAAAACACGGTCAAGACCCACGTCCGCCATATCATGGAGAAACTGGAAGCCTCTAACCGCGCAGAGGCGGTGAGCAAAGCCATGCAACTGGGTTTGATCCGCCAGGAGAGTTAACCCTTCCAGAAGCATCATAGACCTGCAGCCCCGCGGCGCGTGCGCTTACCTATCTGGAATGCATTACCCGGTATAAATTCTCATCCCACTCCAATCCTTTCTGCTTTATAATTAACTAGCCTATCAATTTATTAACGACCCGGCTCCGGCTTGAGGATTCATTCACCTTTATCATAGCCTGCGCCACCAGCCGGGGAGTATCGCATTTATTGAGTTTTATTATGCCGATACAATTCATCTGGGAGCGTGACCATGGGTCACCCTGCTGTGTAGGGCAGGTTCGGCGTGAGCGCAGGCAAAAAGCGCTCATTTGTTTTCATTCAGGAGTTATTTATGAGTGCAGAATTTATTTTCCGTCTATTTGGTATGATCTTCTTCACCATCGTGGGGGCTTATGGCGGCGTTTACCTGGCAATGATCACCAACGCCCCTCGGGATACCTATGGCGTGCTGTTTGGCGCACTGGGTGCGTTGATCGGCCTGGTGCTGACACCCTATCTGACCATCCGCCCGATCCGCGCTTTGCGGGCGCTGCTGTCCCGCCTTTCCGCCCAGACGCTGCTGGCGGGCCTGGTGGGGTTAATCTCCGGTTTGGTGATCGCGGCCCTTCTGGCATTCCCCCTTTCGCTTCTGCCAGAACCATTTCGCAGCATCTTGCCTTTCATCGGCGTGTTGTTCTTCGGCTATCTGGGAGTGGCGGTGTTTGTCATGCGCCAAAACGACCTGTTTTCGATCCTGCGGCTGAACCTTCCAGGCCAGATGGGTGCGAGCAGCGAGAGCGCCTTTGGCCGCGATGGGGGGCGCACCATTTTGCTGGATACCAGCGTGATCATTGATGGGCGCATCGCCGACATTGCCCGCACCGGCTTTCTGGTGGGCACCCTCCTGATCCCACGCTTTGTGCTCAACGAACTGCAATATATCGCCGATTCTCCCGACAACCTGCGCCGCCAGCGCGGCCGGCGGGGGATGGAGGTCTTAGCCCAATTGCAGCGCAACGCCACCATCCCGGTGCGCATCAGCGATATTGATGTGGAAGGCGTGCGTGAAGTTGACGACAAACTGGTGATCCTGGCGCGCCAGTTGCGTTGCCCCATTTTGACCAACGACTATAACCTCAATCGCATCGCCGAACTGCAAGGGGTGGCGGTATTAAATGTCAATGAACTGGCAAACGCGGTTAAGTCCGTGCTATTGCCAGGTGAAACGCTGGAAGTGACCATCATTCAGGAGGGGAAGGAGCCTGACCAGGGTGTAGGCTATCTGGATGATGGCACAATGGTGGTGGTGGAGGATGGCCGCGGTATGCTGAATGCCAAGGTGAATGTCACCGTCACCAAAGTGTTGCAAACCGCGGCCGGGCGCATGATCTTCGCCCGTCTGGACGTGCGCGAAGATGCGGGTTAATCTGCCATTCGCCGCGCCCCGATAGCCTTCACCAACGGGAGAGCCCATGCGAGAATGGATCAGCGGGCGCAATCCGGTCTATGAGGTGCTGCATGCTGCCCGCAGACAGGCGTTTCGCCTGCTGCTAGCCGAAGGCGCGCAGGAGAAAAGCCGCCTGGCCGAAATCCTGCACCTCTGCCAGCAGAGAAATATCCCTATTGAGCGCCTGCCCCGCCAACGGCTAGATGGCCACTTCCCTGGTCATCAAGGGGTAGCGCTGGAGGTCAGTGGCTATCCCTATAGCACCCTGGCCGATATGCTGGCTCTGGCAGAACAACGCTCTGAAGCCCCCTTTCTGCTCATTTTGGATACGCTTCAGGATCCACAAAACCTGGGCACGCTTTTGCGCAGCGCTGAATGCTTCGGAGTGCATGGCGTGCTCTTACCCTTGCGGCGCACCGCCACAGTGACCCCGGCGGTGGTGCACGCCTCCTCAGGCGCCAGCGAGCACCTGCTCATCGCTCAAATGAACCTGGCCCAGGCGATCGAAAGCCTCAAGCGAGAGGGGGTATGGGTCATTGGGCTGGAAGCCCATCCGCAAGCCTTGCTGCCCGAGCAGGTCAGGCTGGATGGCCCTCTGGCGTTGGTAGTGGGCAGCGAGGGCGAGGGGATACGCCCTCTGGTGCGCGCCTCTTGTGATGCCCTCATACACCTGCCCATGCGCGGCCAGGTGACCTCACTCAACGCGGCCGTGGCGGGCTCTTTGGGGTTATATCTGGCCTGGCAAGCGCGCCGTTTCCCTGGAGCAAGGCGTCCTGCGCCACCAGGCACTGAAACAGCACCTCCTAATGCCCCAACAGGCGTACGGCGCTGGCGGTGATAAAGGTCACCAGAAAAGCCAACCCCAGGGGCATCAGCGCTCCAACGGCAGCCCACTTGCGACTGCGCGTCTCTTTATAAATGGTGAGAATGGTGGTGGCGCAGGGGTTGTGCAAGAGCGAAAACAACATCAGGTTGACGGCGGTGAGCAAGGTCCATCCATGTCCATCCACCAGCAGCGTGCGCAAGCCCTCGAGTGAGGGGACATTGGTCATCATCCCCGTGCCCATATAGACCATCATCATAGTCGGCACTACAATCTCATTGGCTGGGATGGCGATGATATAAGCCAGCAGGATCACCCCATCCAGCCCAATCAAGACCCCCAGAGGGTTAAGGAAATTGGCCACATGTTGCGCCAGGCTGAGGCCACCCAGGTAGATATTACCTAGGACCCAGATCACTGCCCCTGCAGGCGCAGCCGTCTGCATGGCGCGCCATAAGACAAAGATCGTGCGGTCAATCAGGGAGGTATACAGGATGCGGCTAATGTTGGGGCGGCGATAGGGAGGCAGTTCCAGGGTAAAGGCAGAGGCTTCGCCTCTGAGAATAGTGCGCGAGAGCAACCAGGAGACCAGTAGGGTAAAAGCCACCCCAATCAGTACCACACCTACCACCGAAGCCGCCGCCGCCAGCGAAGCAAAAACCGCTGGAAAGGCCGCAGCCACAAACACATTGGCGAGCATGATCAACGTCGGGAAGCGCCCATTGCAAGGCACGAAGTTGTTGGTCAAGATGGCGATCAAGCGCTCGCGGGGAGAATCGATCACCCGCGTCGAGATCACGCCGGCCGCATTGCAACCAAAGCCCATGGTCATGGTCAGAGCCTGCTTGCCATGCGCCCCTGCCTTCTTGAACAAAAAGTCCAGGTTAAAGGCCACCCGTGGCAGATAACCCAGGTCTTCAAAGATGGTAAACAGAGGGAAGAAGATCGCCATAGGCGGTAGCATCACGCTCACCACCCAGGCCAGGCCGCGATAGACCCCATGCCACAGGAAGCCTGTCATCCACCAGGGGATACCCAAGGCATCAAACAAGGCGCTCGCCCGTTCCTCAACCCAAAAGAGACCACTGGCGAGCATCTGCGATGGGTAATTGGCGCCCACGATCGTCAGCCAGAAGACCATCGCCAGGATCAATGCCATAATCGGCAGGCCCAGAAGAGGAGAGGTGATCAGGCGATCTATGCGTTGATCTATATCCCAGCGCTTTTCCCCTTTGGCGTGTACTGCGCGGCGGGCAATGCGTTCGGCCTCGGCGTAGATGGATTTGACCGTCTCATCACGGAAGCCGGCGCTCAGGCTACGCCGTAAGGCTTCAGCGCGCGCCAGCACCTCAGAGGGCTGAATCTCTAAATTTGATGAAGACATGCTCTCCCTCCTGCTTCACTGTGCCCCATCCAGGGCGATTTTACGACTGAAGCGCGTCCCAACCTGACGCTGGCTATCCACCAGTTGCCTCAGTTCGCCGTTGAGCAGGGCCTGTTGCACGCGAGGGTCACCGTCCAGGAGGCGGATCGCCAACCAGCGGGCATTGGGCACACCCGGCGCTACGGCTTCGATCATAGGCACTAATTCCGCCACTGCCCGCTGAAATTCTGGGGTGCCCTGAATACGCCGTGGCGCGGTGGGGATCTCACCACTAATCACCCCTTCCATCGCCGTCAACAGGGCATGGATACCCTCACCTGTGCGCGCCACCACCGGCACCGCCGGCACTCCCAGATCACGCGCCAAGCTGCGCGTGTCCACTTCCAACCCTTTGCGACGCGCTTCATCTATCAGATTGACCGCCACCACCACCCGCTCGGTGATCTCCAACACCTGTAAAACCAGATTCAGGTTACGTTCCAGAGCAGTGGCATCGGTGACCACAATCGTACAGTCGGGCTGACCAAAAAGGATGAAATCGCGTGCCACTTCTTCATCCTGAGTGGCGGAGAGCAATGAATAGGTGCCGGGCAGATCCACCAATTTATAGCGCACGCCGTTGAACTCGAAGCCTCCCTCGGCGCGAGTGACGGTTTTGCCCGGCCAGTTCCCCGTATGTTGTTTCAGCCCGGTTAAGGTATTAAACAGGGTGGATTTGCCAGTGTTCGGATTGCCCGCCAGGGCAATCACCCGATCAAAGTTATCCAGTTTCAAGCCCATCTGGGCTAAATGCACATTGACAGGACAACCTTCACAGCCCATATTGGTGCTCCTCATTAGCGGATTGTGTCTCTGTAGTTGCCGCCTCAGCGGGTGGAGAACCTGAAAGCGGCTTCACCCAGATATTAGCCGCCTGCTCACGGCGCAGGGCGATCAAAGTCCCGCGCACCCGATAGGCCCGTGGATCGCCAAAGAAGTTGCGCATCTCAGCGTATACCCGCGCCCCCGGCGTCAGCCCCAGGTCGAGCAGGCGCCGTCGCGTAAACCCCTGCACAGCCTCATCCAGCGCCACCACCTCGGCTTCACACTGATCCGGCAACTCCGAGAGAGGCAGGATGCCTGAAAGGGGTTGCATCGCCTCAGGCATGGGGCTGACGAAGACGTTTGCCGCCACCGCAGGCGCCAGGCGATACTCATTTTCGCCATCGCTAAGCACCACCCGCCCCGGCTTCACCTCCAGCACACGCACCACCTGGCCCAGGCGCAAGCCCTCAGCCAGAATTTGATCATACGCCAGGGGCGGTTCATCCTCCAGGTGCACAATGCGCCCTGGCACCCCCGGCTGAACCGCGGTCAGGGGCACCCCTGCAGATGAGAGCCAGTCACCCTGGCGGGTGGGGATAGGGTCGCCATGGGGATCAACATCTGGAAATCCCAAAGACATCTCCATCTGATCCAGTTGTTCGGGAGTCATGCCGTGCTCGCGGCGTTCGGCCTCAGCGTGCACTCGCCTCAAGGGCAAGCGCGCCTCATCTGCCAGGTAGCGTTCCCACAGGCGGTGAGCACGCACCACATGTAGCGCCCAACGCTCCCCTTCAGGGGTCAAGCGCAGTCCCCCATCCTGGGGTTGAAGCAGTCCCTGGGCCTCCATGCGTGTGATCAGGCGCAACAGGTCGGAGCCATAGAGACGTAAGACTCCACCCAAGGCTTCGGGCGAGGCGCTTCCACCGCTCTGCTGCACCTTGAGCAGGAACTTGAGCGCATCTTCCACCAGTTCCCGCTGTCCGCCGGGGCTGTTCAGCCGCCAGCGCGCCAACAGCCCGCGTTGAGGGTGAAAGATGGCCGCCAGGATCAAGGCGAAGAACAGGCTCAGACCCAGGATCGTCAGCGCGTTCATTCCACCTCCACAAAGATAGATTGCGTGATCGCCGGACCCAGCACCATCTCCCGAGCACCAACCTGGATATGCAGGTTACCGTCGAAAGGTGAATGGCCCAAAACGGCGACATGTGCCTGGGGTGTGAGGCCGATCTCGCTCAGATAGCGCAGGAAATGTGGGTCATCATTCTTAACGCGTTGTACGATCGCCCGCTGACCCTGGCGCAAATCCCCCAGGCGCGTCTCGGCAACCTGGGGCAGGTGCAGGTCGTGAGTGGGAATTGGGTCACCATGGGGATCGTGCAGCGGATGCCCCAAAGCCTGGGCGATGCGCTCCTCCAGGTCTTCGGAAATCACATGCTCCAGGCGATCGGCCTCTTCATGCACCTCATCCCAGGTGTAACCCAGCCTCTCGTGCAGGAACAACTCCAAGAGACGATGATGACGGATGACCTCCAGGGCTGCTTGCCGGCCGACCTCTGTAAGGGATACACCGCGATGCTTTTGATAGTCAACCAGGGGTGGATCGGCGATGGCTAAGCGCTGGATCATCCCGGTGGCTGAGGCGGGCGTCACGCCCATGTGTTGGGCGATCTCATTTGTAGAAGCCCGTTCCTGGCGCTGGGTTAGTTCATAGATAGCCTTGAGATAATCCTGGACACTTGCAGAAAAGCGATTGTGCATAGGAAATTCCTTATAACATAGCCTTCACACTCAGCATAGCGTTATTTAACCATCATTCCAGTCAGCCAGAGTAACAACATTCCCGTCAGGATGCCACAAAAGACGGTGATCGGCATCGGTTGGCGAGCAGTATCTTTCTGGATAAGCCTGGCGATCTCATAAACCACTTCAAAGACCGCCCCGCTGCCAATGGCCAGGAAGAGCACCGCCAGCGTCGCCGAGGGGGAGTATGCTCCTGTCCAGGCGCCAACTATGGCGGGTGCACCCCCAACCAGGCCCATTAAAGCCAGTTGAACCCATGAAGGCCGGTCGCGCAAGACCGGGGCGATAATCCCCAGCCCTTCCGTGATGTTCTGGATGATGAAACCAACCACCAGGAAAGCCCCTAGAGCGATCTCGCCGACGCTATAAGCCGCCCCAATTGCCAACCCCTCACCCAGAACGTAACAACACACGTCTGACCTCCAGTCCCCT
>JBBILY010000008.1:11454-34559 GCA_037444705.1 Chloroflexota bacterium
ACCCAGGTTATGCAGGCCAATTCCCAGAGCGATCATATAAGCCAGCGCCAAGCGCTGTGAGGCCTCGTTTCGCCCGATGCCGACCTGGCGTTTTGAGATCGCATCCAGCAGGAGAAATGTACCCACACTCCCAAGCCCGACCAGACCAATGCCTTGAAATGGGCCAGGCACCCTGCTGGCCTGTTCCAAAGCCTCTGCCAGGGTATCCAAACCCAAGAAAATTAACAACCCGGCCGTCAGCGCCAGGAGAAAGATCATCCAGCGCCGCTCCAGTTGACGCAGCGCCGGAAACCAGAATAAGCCCAGGTAAACAGGGATGACCCCAACGTATAGGCCAATCAGGGTGAAATTCCAGAATGTGCGGCTATCTGGCTCAGGGGTGATGAAGGCCAGCGGGATCTCAAGGTCGAAAGGGATAGCATTGGAGGTGAACAAGCGAATTGAATAGGCTTCGCCGTAAGACCGGGCATAATCGAAGTGCAAGCGCGCCCTCTGCAGGCGGGGGATGCTCGGACCAGGTGAAATGGTGAACGGCCACACCGCATCGTTAATCAACGCCTGGGCAATTGTCACCTGCTCAGGGCCGGCGTTGCGAACATAAATCTCGATCTGCCCGGGTTTGAGGATGGTTCTCTCGATGGTGAGGACTTCCACCGGGGCAGGGGAGGCCAGGTCCAAACCACCGCCGGTCTTCAAGAAAAGCGAAATTACGCCAGCCAGGGCAACCAAAGGCAAAATCAACAGCACCACAGTGGTGATGTTGAAGCCTTCCTTCTTCGTGGAGGTCAAAGGGCTTTCGCTCATCTTCACACCTATGGAACGACTTCAAAATTCCCGGTCCAACCCAATTCAGCAAACTCCGTATTATGGGCATGGAACATATATAAACCGGGAAACTTATACGAAAATTCCAGGATACCGCGCTGAGCCTGGGTCTGCATGATGGTATCTGTGTATTCGCTGGGGGTCAGGCTGGTGCCGGTCGGGTAATAGTCGAAAAAGTTAGCATGCAGGTGAAAACTGTTGATCAGGTCAAACTCCAGGATGTTCACCAGGTAGATACGCACCTTTGCGCCCACTTTAATCTGGATGGGGTGCATCTGATAATGAAAGGGGATGGCGTTGACGGCGTAGAAGTCATCCTCATCGTCGAAGTCAACGTCAAAGCCGCTCATCACCATGACAAACTCGTAATCTACCGGTGGCCTTCCCCCTTTGGGATCAATGATAAAGGCCCCATACAGACCCTTGGCGATATGACGTGCCAGGGGGAAAACATGGCAATGGTACAGATGAAGGCCAAAAGGTTCGGCGTCAAATTCATAGGTGAAACTCTCGCCAGGTTGGATCACCCCCGGTGTGCCCGGCACGCCATCCATTTCGGCGGTATGAATGCCATGGAAGTGCATGGAATGGGGATGCGTAGAAGCATTGCGCAGGGTAATACGGATGCGATCCCCCTCGGTACAGCGGATAGTGGGGCCGGGGATGCGTCCGTTATACGTCCAGGCAGGAAAAATTATCCCCGGAACGATCTCGACGTCTTTATTCATAACGAAAATGTCATATTCTCGCAATGTTTGTCCGTTTTCGAGGCTCGAGACCTTACCGTAGTCAAAATCGGTCAAGATGTCCGACGGATTGAACCCATTGCGCTTATGATCCACCTCGCCCAACACCATAGGCATGGCATCGCCCCTGCCATGGTGACCCGCAATTCCTCCCTGATAGGGAAAAGCCGCTCGGGTATTCTGCGCCATTTGCCCTAGAGCCCCAGCCGTGCCCATCAGGGTGAACACGCCGGCTTTGATAAATTCACGTCGGGACAGGTCTTTTTTCATGGTTTCTCCCAAATAGATATGGGCTTTTCATGCCTATTGTTGTATAAATTAAAATCTAATTTAGGTTTACCTAAATTAGATTTTAACAAATTAGATGATTATTGTCAAGTAAAAGTTAGTAAAGAGGCCACATCGCCTGTGATAAAGGCGACAGGCCCTGGGAGATGTGCCCCAGGCCAAGGCGGGAAAAACTTGAGATGGCGCCGCTGGCCTGGTGGGTTTCAGAGGGCCTCTGACAACTCAAGCGCAGCCTTGAATCAGGTAAACCCCATTCAGGTGAATGAGGCGGAAACCCCACCCCTGCCTATGGGCTAAGCAGGGACGCTTTCCCCGATCTCTATCTTTTCAAATTGGCTGTTGTACAATTCGGCGTAAAAACCGCCGCGGGCGATTAATTCCGCGTGGGTACCCTGCTCAACGATGTTGCCATCGCGCATAACCAGAATTAAATCCGCATTACGGATGGTGGACAGCCGATGGGCTATGATGAAACTGGTACGCCCGCGCATCAGTTTATCCATTGCGCGTTGAATTAATATTTCGGTATGCGTATCCACTGAACTGGTGGCTTCATCCAGGATCAACATAGGCGAGTTAGCCAGGAAGGCGCGCGCAATGGTCAACAACTGCTTTTGCCCTTGGGAGATGTTGGTCACCTCTTCATTCAACACAAAGTTGTAACCATTGGGTAAGGTGTGGATAAAGTGATCCACATGGGCAGCCCGGGCGGCAGCGATGACCTCTGCCTCAGTGGCATCCGGGCGCCCATAGCGGATGTTGTCCAAAATCGTACCATTGAACAACCAGGTGTCCTGCAAGACCATGCCAAACATTTGACGCAGATCCGCCCGACTGAATTGGCGGATGTCATATCCATCAATGAGAATGGCGCCGCGCTCCACATCATAAAAACGCATCAATAACTTGACAAGCGTGGTCTTGCCGGCCCCGGTGGGACCGACGATCGCCACCCGTTGTCCTGGCTTGATCTCGGCAGAGAAGCCTTTAATAACCGCTTTGCCAGGCTCATAACCGAAATACACGTCGCGAAATTCAACTTGGCCCCTGACCTCTTGCAGACGCAACGGGCTTTCATTTTCGGGCGTTTCTTCTTCCTTCTCGAGAAAATCAAAGACACGCTCAGCCGCCGCCACTGTGCTCTGTAGAATGTTAGAAGCGTTGGCGATTTGCGTAATGGGTTGAGTGAACGAGTTAATGTATTGAATGAAGGCTTGAATATCGCCCACCGTGATCAGTTTGCGGATGGTCAGCCATCCTCCCAGGATGACCACTGCCACATAACCCAGGTTGCTCACCAGGCGCATGACAGGCATGACAATCCCAGAGAAGAACTGCGACTTCCAGGCCGAACTATAGAGCGTCCTATTGTATTCGTCAAATTTGGCGATGCTCTTCTCTTCACCATTGAACGCCTTAACAATAAGATGCCCGCCAAACATCTCTTCCACATGACCGTTGACATGGCCCAGGTAGTCTTGCTGCTGGCGAAAGAAGCGTTGCGATTGGCGAATGATCATCATGACCAGACCCATCGAAAGCGGCACGATCAGCAGGGCTACCAGGGTCATCTGCCACGAGATGGTCAGCATCATCCCCAGAATGCCAACCACCGTCACCAGAGAGGTGATGATTTGAGTGAGGCCCTGGTTAAGGGTCTGATTGATGGTATCAATATCATTGGTGATCAGGGAAAGCACTTCACCATGTGGCGTGCCGTCAAAATAACGAAACGGCATGCGCTGGATTTTCTCCATCATCTCTTTGCGCAAGCGATAGGTGACCTCGATGGCTACATCGGTCATCAGCCAGCCTTGAGCATAACTCAATGCGGCAGACAAAGCATATAGCCCCAGGGCAGTTAGCAAAATGCGCCCAATGACATCGAAGCGCACCTCGCCGCTTCCCGTCAATTTGGCCAGAATGCCATTAAAGAGTTCGGTGGTGGCGTTACCCAGTATCTTTGGGCCCACAATTGAAAACGCCGTGGAGCCAATCGCCAGGGCGAACACGCTCAAAATCACCAGCCGATATGGGGCGAGATATGAGATAAGCCTGCGCAAAGTGCCTTTAAAGTCGCGCGGTTTTTGGATGGAGGCCCCCATCATCATATGCGCACCCGGGCTACCTCCCATTGGGCCGCGCATTGGGGTGGGCGTCACCGCGGTTGAGCCTTGCGGCTTATGCGGGCTCTGTGGTGAAGCGTTCATGCCAGCGCCTCCTGTTGCCTCAATTGCGAGAGCGCAATCTCCCGATAGATCTCATTGGTCACCATTAAGGTCTCATGTGTGCCCTGACCAACCAGACGACCCTCGTCCAACACCAGAATCTGATCAGCGTTTTTAATCGTGGCGATGCGCTGTGAAACAATCAATACGGTACTATGGCGCAGTTGTTTTGATAACGCTTGGCGTAGACGAGCGTCTGTGCGGTAATCCAGCGCCGAAAAACTGTCATCGAAGATATAAATTGGGGCGCGCTTCACCAGGGCGCGGGCAATGCTCAGGCGTTGTTTCTGCCCACCCGAGAAATTCATCCCTCCCTGGGCAACGGCGGTCTGCAATCCCTGGGGGCGTTCCAGGACGAAATCGGCAGCCTGGGCAATGTTGAGCGCCAACTTCAAGGTCTCCTCATCTGCGTCCTCGTCGGCAAAACGCAGGTTGCCTTCAATGCTACCGCTGAAGAGGACGCTGCTCTGGGGTATGTAACCAATCTTATCGCGCAATTCCCTCAGCGGTACATCGCGGATATCCACGCCACTCACCAGGATGGCGCCCTCGGTCACGTCGTAAAAGCGCGGGATGAGATTTACCACAGTGGATTTTCCGGAACCCGTTGTCCCCATAATCCCCACCGTTTGCCCGGCTTCTATTCTAAAGGTCAGGTTATGCAACACATCGTCATCGGCGCTGGGGTAGCGAAAGGTGACATTGCGAAACTCGATGCTGGGTACGAAGGGTTCGGGAAAATGGCGGGGATGGAGCGGATCCACCACGCTGACCGGCATCTCCAGCACGTCAGCAATGCGGTGAGCCGAAACATCAGCCCGCGGGAAGGTGATGAACAGCATTGAAATCATCAGGAAAGCAAACACAATCTGCATGGTATACTGCATAAAGGCGATCATATCGCCGATTTCCATTTGCGCCTGAGCTACCTGCCTGCCACCCACCCACAGGATGAGCATGGTCGTGCCATTCATGACCAGCATCATAAAGGGCATCATAATGACGAACAAGCGGTTAACGAACAAATTGGTGTCGGTCAACAGGCGATTGGCGTGGTCGAAGCGGCTTTCCTCGTACTTCTGGCGATTGAAAGAGCGCACCACCATCATGCCGCTCAGATTTTCACGTGCCACCAGATTCAAGCGGTCAATCAATGACTGAATGACGCGGAACTTAGGCATGGCCAGAGAGAAGGAGGTGATAATCAAGGTCAAGAGGATGCCCACAGCCAGCGCAATCGTCCACCACATGGAGGGGCTTTTATCTAGAGCACGCAAGATGCCTCCAATGCCAATGATGGGCGCATAGAACACCATGCGGATGAGAAATCCCAGCACCGTCTGCACCTGGGTGATGTCATTGGTGGCGCGGGTGATCACCGAAGCGGTTGAGAAATGCTCGAACTCCGCTCCAGAGAAGCGCATGACCTTCTCGAATAGCAGATGGCGCAAGTCACGCGCCAGCCCTGCGGCGATTCGGGAGCCAAGCAAGCCTACAGTCACCGTGGCAACGGCTGAAACCAAAGCGATCAGCAACATTTGCCCACCCACTCGGAACAGAAACCCGGTCTGAAGGCGTTGTGTGTCCATGTCCAGGGCTTCATATTCAGCCAAGACGGCACGCCCCGCTCCCTGCCGAATGGCTTTTTCGCCTCCCAGGATGGCTAAGCGTTGATTGACCGCCTCCAGGATGCGCATCCGTTGCACCTCAGGCAATTGTTTAAAGAAGGCGAAAACATCCACCCCTGGTGGCAATTGGGAAAGGTCGAAACCAGCCCCCAGGTTACCCAGCATGCCTGCCGCGGCTTCGGGATTATGAGCGACCTGTTCCAATCCAAACACCACGATCAGGGGTTTGGCGAGGGTCTGCTCAAGGCGCTTTTGCGTCTCAGCCTCAGTCGTCTTCAAGATGTAAATAGGCTCTGTGGAGAGAAGCGGATACTGTTTCAAGTAATTTTGAGCCTCGCTGGAAGAGGGGTCTATCCGAGTATATTGCGCCAGAACCTCCGCTTGCTCATCCGCACTCAAAAAGAGGCTCAACCGTTCCATGGTGGTCAGACGCAATGCTTGCGGCACCGGGTTATCCACACCGCCTTGTTGAATGCCAACATTGACGATGCGCAACATGTAATCCGGCAGAGCCAGATCAGCATTGGCCTGGACAAATAACAGGGCAATGGCTAACAATAAGAGAAAGATAAAGGGTTTCAGGTATCTGAGAAGACGTTTCATTCAAGGAACTCCAATAAGTGAGGCGCTTTTCTCCCCTGACCCAAGCAGGGGATGGCGCAACCGCCTTAGGCAAGAACTGAATTAATCAAAGTGCTCCAATTTCTCTGCTAAAAGTTGAAATGCTCTAGCCACCGCTTCTCTTTCATCATCAGTCAGTTGTTCTATCAGATCTATCATCCAGGACTGGGAAGCCTCCATGCTTTGGTGCAAGAACTGCTCTCCTTTAGCGGTCAGCAAAATGCGCTTATTGCGCCGATCTTGCGGGTCTTCGGTGCGCGAGACCAGCCCCTGTTGCACCAGGTGATCGAGTGTCTGACTGATAGCCGCATTGGTCACCCCCATGCGTGCGCTAATCAACGAGATGTTACAACCGCGCTGGGTCTGGGCGTGGATCTGGCGCAGTATAAACAACTGGCTCATGGTTAAACCCTGATCTTTAGCATAGCGCCAGAGGCTGCGCAGATATCTATGCAACAATCGCCATAAGACCTTGCGTAACAGTTCGTAAGAGGTCAATGTTTCTACGGGCATAATTAATCCTGCTAATTAGTTAAGTAGGCTAAAATTTTATGCCAGTTAAACCATCTTGTCAATGGCTGCACACACCCCAAAACCAGCACTGGCATCGGGCAGGTTTTCAGCCCTGGATCTCTAAATCCCCTAAAAATGAGAGCCTGCTCAATGAACAGGCTTAGAAATGGGGGATGAAAACCCTCCTGCAGGCGCCCCCGGCACGATTCGAACGCGCAACCCTCTGATCCGAAGTCAGATGCTCTGTCCCTTGAGCTACGGGGGCGATCCTTGCCCGAAATTATACCTCAAAATATAGCCAGGCTCTTCCAGGCGCTTATACCTTCTCTACCACCCAGAAATGAGACAGGCCAAACCAGCGCAGGGGGGTCTTTTCCAGGCTGTGCAACACGCGACGCAGCCCTCGCCCCAGGAGAGGCCAGCGGGCGATCACGTTGTCATAAGCGCCAAAGATGATTGTGCGCTGTAAAATGCGCACTGATAACCCCTGAAATAGCCGTTCCAGATCGCCGCGAGTGTAGACCCGCACGTGGGGTGCCAGGCGATCCCGCCAGCGCCGCGGCAGGTAGTTGACCAAAGGGATGTTTCCAAAGTGATAGCGCCCGCGCCAGTAGATGCCATGCGTCTCAAAGGGATAGCCCCGATTCGGGACAAAGACGACCATCCGCCCTCCTGGGCGCAGAGCCCGCACCATTTCAGTTACCACAGCGCGATCGTCCTGCACATGCTCCAGCACTTCGTGGCTCAAAATCACGTCAAACGAATGGGCTGCAAAAGGCAAATTTTCGCCAGCGGCGTTGACCACCAACGCCGCGCGCTGACGGGCCTCCGCGGCGCGTTCGAAATCGTATTCCAGGCCGACCACACAACCGCCCTGGGCAGCCAGGCGTTCCACATACATGCCAATACCGCAACCGTTTTCCAGAACGTGACCCCGAATGCGTTCCCCCACGGCCTGGAGCACAAGCCTCAGGCGGCGCTCTTGACCTGCGCGCCAGACATACGATGGCTCACCGCACAACGCAGCCTTTTCAAGGTTGCGGTTCTGTAGCGCTCTACTCAAGGCAGGCTCCACTCCTGTTTGAAGCCAAAACCATAGCGGTTATCCACCCAGCGCAGCCAGGACGGGATAAAGACATACAGGGCATTCTGGCTCACCACCTGAGCCAACTCGGAGACAAAAGGGAATTTCGCCACATAACGTTCCCAGGCAGCCTGCCACTCTGACGGGGATAAAACCAGACGCACCTCGCCCCGCATCTGCAAGCCGCGGATATCTTTCCAATCATGGCACTCTGGGTAAACTGCCACAGCAGCCCGTGGGTCACGCCCAATATCCTGGCTATGCTGGCTGGAAGGATCGGAGAAAAAGTACAGGCGCAAGTTATCATCAGCCACAAAATAGACCGCGGCCGCGTGTGGCTGCCCATCCTCGCCCGTAGTGGCCAGGGTGAGCGTCGAGAGCGAGAGCAGGTCAAACACCTCAACGTTCACATTCCCTTCCATTCCACGAAACCCGGAGTGCGAATACCCAGCCGCGCCAATACTCTGCCCACAGTGTGATTGACCATCTCGTCCAGGGTCTGGGGCCGAGTGTAAAAGGCGGGCACCGGCGGGAAGATCACCGCCCCTGCCTCAGCTGCCAGGCTCATTAATCGCAAGTGGCCACGGTGCAAAGGGGTTTCGCGCACCACCAAAACTAGCGGGCGACCTTCTTTAAGGGTGACATCGGCGGCGCGGGCGATCAGGGCGTCGGAGTAAGAATTGGCAATGGCTGATAGGGTCTAGATGGAACAAGGGATCACCACCATCCCCATTGTGGCAAAGGAGCCAGAGGCAATGGTTGCGCCAATATCCTGGTGGTTATAGGTAACATCAGCCAGCGCCAGCACATCGCTCACCTTCCAGGTCGTCTCCTGAGCGATCGTGGCTCGCCCGGCCGGTGAGATAATCAGATGAGTCTCAATTTCGGTTAGGCGCAGCGTCTCCAGCAGGCGTATCCCAAGGATCACCCCTGAAGCGCCAGTGATGCCCACCACCAGGCGTTGAGTTTTCTGCGGGTTTGACTGAGAAGCGGGGGTTGCGTTCATAGTTATCTCGAGGGTTTCACCGCCCAATGGATGGCCACTGTGCCAAACATGCGCCGTTGGAAGCCCACCTGACGGAAGCCAACCTCAAGCAAACGCTCTGCCAGGCGCTCAGCGCTGAGGAAATTTTGGGTGGAGGCGGGCAAATAACGATAAGCATCGGCATCGCCGCTGAGCCAGCGCCCTAAAGTAGGGATCAGGCGGTGAAGATGAAATTGAATGAAAGGGGTGAGAAGGTTTTGAGGTGGATGCGTTGTATCCAGGGCGATTAATTTACCACCCGCTTTGAGCACTCGCCATTGCTCCTGCAACGCCTGTACCAGACTGGCCACATTGCGCAACAAAAAGCCCGAGACGACCGCATCGAAGGTTTCATCGGCGAAGGGCAGATGCAGGGCATCGGCGCCGAGCCACAGCGGCTGAGGTGGCGGACGACGTTGGCCAACGCGCATCATCTCCAGGGTGAAATCAGCCGCCACGACCTGGGCCTGGGGATGTTGGCGTAAAGCCTCCTGGGCCAGATCGCCGGTGCCGCTTCCCAGGTCCAGCAGGCGCCCATACCGCGGCAAAGCCGCCCGCCGAATCACCTCGCCTCGCCAGGCTATATCCTGCCCCACCGTCATCAGGCGGTTCATCAGATCATAACGCCGGGCAATGCGGGTGAACATCGCCCGAATCTGCTCGGGCTCTCGCCTTTCTAGCCGATCAGCCATGGCTTCTCATCAAATCTATTCTGCTCCTAATGCTACCATGAAACACGCGCTATTCACCTTATCCAGTTCAGGATTGTGCGCCTGTAAGATGTCAGATCATACTCCAAGGGCATTTAGGGTTAGGCAAATCCCTTATGGCGAAGGCGTCTCCTGAACCACAACGGCTATGCGCAGTGGCAGAAGCGGCAAGCGCGGCCACCAGGCGGGGATTAGATGGATGCGAGGTGGGGCTGCCAGAGGCAAGGAGGCGCTCAAGCGCTCGCTGGCCCTCTGAGGGGACAAACCTAAGATCATGTTTGCAATTTGCTCCACGGGTAACCGCGCCACCACCTCGCGACGAGCCTGGATGCGCCATTCCAGTGAAGTCTCGGGCCGAGTCAGGGGTGAAATCTGAAGGCTCTCGGCTCGGGGCTTATAACCTTCTGGCAGGTTAGCATCCATTACGGCGCCCACCAGTGAGCGCAGGTCCTCCTGCATGGCGCTCAAAGCCTGATATTCCAGGCGCAGGCTCAGTTGCAATGGCGTTCCAGGCTGACCTTCGGCAGGCTCATAGCGCGCCTCCAGCACCTGAGTGACCGTCAACGTTGAGGTAAAGATCAAATCCCCGCCGGTAAGTTGTGCTCGCAGTTCATCCAGGGCTGTCTGGCGCAGTTGGCTCTCGAGGTCATGATACAAACTCTGCCGCTCCTGAGCGCTGGGGAATGGCGCCGGGCGTTGCGTGCCGCCCCGCGTTGGCTCGGGATTGGTGGCTGTCAGGCGCAACCCCAGATCACCCTCGATGGCGATCAGGCTGTTAGCAGGTAAATTGCCCGCCGGACCCGGGGTTATGGCACGCACGGGCAGGGTAACGGTAATGCCCGGCCCTGGGGCAATTGATCCACTTTGAATGGTGGCGAAGCGCACCGCTTCTTCCCCCACCGTGCGCACCACCAATCCGGCGGGAATTGTGAGAGGTTGATCGCTCAGATTGGTAAAAACCACCTTGCCTGTGGCATATTGATCGGGCACCATGGCAGTGTTGGCAGGGAGCAGAGAGCGGCGCCCCTCAACCACTACGGAGAGCGGGCGCGCCGGAATGATGCCAGCATAATTAATGCGCTCCACGCCAGGATCGGCGCGCACAGTCAGGGTCAATTGCTGCGTCTGAAGCGCAGGGGATAGGCTAATCTCCGCTCTGGAGAGCAAGGCTGCACCTAAAAGCAAAATCGCCACCACTCCCAGGGTAAAGAAGGTCAAGCGAGTAGCAGGCTGGCTTAACCAGGGCGGAGAAGCCGGGTGCGCTTGCAGGCGGAGAGCCTCCACATCCTTCAACGGCCGCGGTGCGGGCAGAGGTCTTGGCGAACGCCCCAGACGCTGGCGGCTGCGCCAGTGGGCGGCCTGTGCCTGGCGCAATGACAAAAAGAGTGGAATGCCTAATTGGCGGGCGTGGTAGCGCACCTGTTTATCCCGCGTGACTAACGCCAATTGAGCTCCCAGGCTGGCGCTATGGCGTTGGAGCAGGATCAGGTCCAGACGCCGACGCAAGACGCGTCCTTGCTCTGGCCAGACCAGTAAGATGCGGCTGGCCTGGTTCCAGTTCATCTTATCTCGGGCCGAGATCAGATCATCGTGGGCATCCAGGCGAATAATTTGGGTCTTCACGGGAGCACACCACCAGAGCAACCACGGCGGGTATTGGGGATGATTTGAAAACGATATGGGTCATCGTATGGAGAATAATAACTCACATCTGTTAGAAATGGCGCCTCACCACCGAAGTAATAATTAAACACCAGACGGAAAGTGTTCACCGGACTGATGGCTTCATATAACAGGCGCTCTCCACCGCCTGGCAGAAAGTAAGCGTTCAAGATGCTCATTCGGCGTTCGGGGTCTTCGGGAATTGCCCCGTGATCTCCCTGAAGGATAATCAGCGGCGCAACCCTGGAGTTTTTGATCAGGTCCGTCACCAAGGGCAAGATCTGGTTGTTGATGAAGATCACCTGATTGCGATAACCAGTCACCGAATCAGGGCGCTCGTGCACGGGTTGGCCATTGGCGTCGAAGACGTGAGGCCAATGGGGAGCTACAATGTGGGCAAAGACGAACTTCGGGCCTTGAAGGTCGGGCATACGCTCTAATTCCTTCAGGGTAAATAAAATGCGTTCCCGATGTGCCTGATCTCGGGCTTCCCAATCAGGAGGCAGGTTTAGAAAAGCCACCCCTTCAGAGAGCAGGCGCGCCGCGGTGGTGCGCACCAGGAGGTTTTCAAAATCGTTGATTTCGTAGCGCACATGAGGTGAGAGATACACATCGGCGTCTCTCAGGCGGGTCGCCTCGTAGCCGCTATCGAAAGCAAAAGTGCGGTAACCCAGTCCCTCCAGAGCCTGACGCACAGCGCTACGCTGGATCAACTCAGCCAAGCCGGCGCGGCTGGTGTTGCCAGGGGTATAACCCTCTCCCAAGGCATCCAGGTAGGCGCCATTGAGCGATGAAGCCAGAGATAACTGAGTTTGAGCGTAATTGCTCTGGGCACAGCGCGCCACATAAAATCCCAGGCGTTCCAATCCCTCCAGGAAAGCAGTGTTATCCAGATGATAGAACTTCTGGAGCATATCATCGCGCGAGTAGCCGTCCAGGATGATGTAATAGATGTCAGGGGGCGTTTGCCCTTGGGGCAGTCTCAGATTTCCCCATGCCTCCTCGGCGGCCGTCCGTTTTTGGGATAAACGCTGGCTCTGGAGGTAATGATAGCCAATCTGTAGGGCGGGAAGCAGCAAAGCAATAGCAACCATCCCGTTCAACGCTCGAGTGAGCGGGGCGAACTCCCGCTGTTGACGCCAGATCCACCATAGGCCAAACCCGGCCAGCGCCAACCAGAGCGGCAAGAGCAGGCGATGGCGGCCCAACGCTATGCCCCAGATAGCGCTCTGCTCCACCAGATTATAGATGTGTCCATACGAAAAGAACCATACCAACCCAAAAGAGGTGAGTAGAGCTGCCTTATGGGCTTCGCCGAGCAGGAATTTCAGCGCCTGATAGACCAGCAGGCTCGCCACCACGGAAATCAGTAAAGGGCGCACAGCTGCGCCCCAGGTCACCTGATCAAGGTTATTCGCCAGAAGGACCAGGACCGGATAAGCCGCTAACAGGAAGGGGTGCAGAATGACGGTTTTAGGCTTTTTCATCTCGGGATCACCGCGCCTCCATCAGGTATAAAACCCGTTGCGAATCGCGTATGGCTTCGCTGCGGTGAATCCGGTAGCAAACCCCAAAAGCAGATTCGAAACCCTGACGGGTATAGTTGGGGAAAATATCGGCGCGAAAAGATAGGAGGCGCTGCACCTGGCTATCGCTCTTGGGGACGAATTCGATCACCAGCCAGCGCCCCAGGGCATGGAAGAACTCTGCCAGATACGCCAGGGGCAAGTTGTTGGCGATCGCCAGGTGATGGATTAAAGCCAGAGCCAGGACTGCATCCACAGGGCCGCGCTGCATCCAGGACAGGCGTTCTTGATGCGCCCAGCCTAAAGGTGGGCTAGGATTGGTTAGGTCTAAAACCAGGGGCAAGAGATGGGTCTCCCCTTCTTGTTTACATTGGCGGTAATTCTGTTCCACTGCGCCATAATCCTGGTCGAAAGCCACCGTCAGCAGCCCACGCTGGCTCGCCAGACGGCTGAAACGCCCGGTGTTAGCCCCCAGATCCCACACCGTAGCCGGGCGGATCACATCCAAAAACTCCGCTACCAGCGCCTGTTTATGCTCCAGGGCGGCCGCGGTGTAATTGCTTTCCTGGTAGTATTGGCTCCAATCCGTTGTGAAAGGCGACCAGGTGAGGCGGCGAATCCCCGCCTCGAGCGTATCTATCAAGCCCAGCAAGGCCACCTTGTCCATGCACCGCTTTATCACAGGCGGCTGTGCGGCGTAGCGCCTTTGCGAGGCCGCGTGCAGGTGGAGGTGCAATAATAAGGGCAGCGAGAAACGCGTGCGCCAGGGCAGCAAGCGGCTGGCCAGGTCTAATGGAATGCCATCCAGGTAAGTGCGCATTAATTGGCCCAGACGAACATCGCAGTGAGCCATCAGGCTGAGCGGGGCGAGAAAGTGCTGGCAGAACTGGCGATATGCCACCCAGGGTTGGCCTTCGGGGTAGATTTCAAAGGATAGGCTATCTATGAGTACTGCTCGCCCCTCGTGGAACTGTATGTTATAAGCACTGCTGTCCTTGAGCCACATGCCATGTTCCAGAGCGACCATTTGGATATTCAGGGTGAGCAAGGCCGCGTCTTTATACTGGCCGAAGCACCATTCGTAGGGGTAGGAGATGAAGGGAATGGTTTCAGGGCGAATCACCTTCCAGGCCGTTTCAGGTTGAAGTGGAGGCACATTGACCTCTTCGTGAGGGATCAGCCATCCTTTATCCACCAGCGTCTGATATAACCCCGACTCGATCAGATGTTCAAAATGGGGGCGATAAACCTGGTTCACCTGGCGATAGAGCACTCCCACGCGGGTGAATAATTGCCCACTCGGGTCGCGAAAGGAGGCCTGTAGAGGTTGAGATAGATTAGCGGGCTTCATTCTTCCCGGCGGTCTTGCTCTCGACGCAACAGACGGCGCAAAAAGACGCTCAATTTCCTCCAGTAAGATTTAACCAGGAACAGGCTGCCCACCAGCGCAGCCAGCAGCAGTTGCAGGATAAAACTCCCTGAACCGGGGTCGAGATAAGCCTGTGCCTTGGGTAAATTTATGAGAAGGGGCCTCAATAGATCAATAGATTGCTTCATGATGAATTTCCTCGAAAATGATCAGGGGGTAAAGCGATAAATCGCCTCCACAACCCGCGTCTGCTCGTCCTCCTCCAGGCCAGTATAGAAAGGCAGGCGCAACAGCCGCTGGCTCACATCTTCGGTGACGGGACAATCGCCCTCCTTACCACCGAAACGGCGCCCCATCTCCGACAGGTGCAGTGGCTGGTAATGAAACACGCTCAGGATACCGCGTTGCTTGAGATGCTCGATCAAAGCCTGGCGCACCTCCAGCGAGGGCAAGAGCAGGTAGAACATGTGATACGATTGCTCACAATAGGCAGGGATGATCGGCAGGCGTACATCATTACGCCCAGCCCATCCTTGCAGGTCTCGGTAATAATTCTCCCAAATCCGCTTCCGCCGCGCCTGAATCTCCTGGTGAGCCTCCAGTTGAGCGTACAGGAATGCCGCCAGGATGTCGGACGGAAGATAACTGGAACCAATATCCACCCAGGTGTATTTATCCACCTGGCCGCGGAAAAAGCGACTGCGATTGGTGCCTTTCTCGCGGATGATCTCGGCGCGTTCGGCATATTCAGGCGCGTTGATCACCAGAGCGCCCCCTTCGCCACAGGAGACATTTTTGGTTTCGTGAAAACTTTGGGTCGCCAGGCAGCCGAAAGTGCCCAGTAGTCGGCCTTTATAACGCCCAAAAAGGCCATGGGCGTTATCCTCGACGACGAGGAGGTGATAGCGCGTGGCAATGTCCATGATGGCATCCATCTCGCAGCCTACCCCGGCGTAGTGTACCACTACAATGGCACGCGTGCGCGCGGTGATCAGCCTTTCCAGTTGGGTCTCGTCCAGATTCAGGGTATCAGGACGAATGTCAGCAAACACAGGATGGGCACCCCGCAACACAAAGGCATTGACGGTTGATACAAAGGTAAACGAGGGAAAAATAACTTCATCCCCTGCCTGAATCTCCAGGAGAATGGCTGCCATCTCCAAGGCATGGGTGCACGAGGTCGTCAGCAAGGCTTTAGCTGCCCCTAGGTAATTTTCCAGCCATAAATGGCAGCGGCGCGTGAAGGGACCATCACCGGAGATGTGACTGTTTTGCATGGCTTGCGCCATGTAAGTCAATTCTTTACCGCTCAGGTATGCTTTGTTAAAAGGGATGGAATACGATTGCATATTTTTTCCCCTCGCAGGGCTGGCTTTATTTAAACCATTTATGATACCAGAGTTGCACGTTATGGGTGAGAAAACCACAACGTTGATACAGACGTTGTGCCGCCAGGTTGCGCCCTTGTGTGACTACCTGCACCTGGCTTATGCCTTGCTGCTGGAACCAATCCAGGGCGCCATTGACCAGCATTCGCCCCAAACCGCTGCCGCGCGCCTGGGCTGCTACTCCCACCAGGCCAATCTGGCCCAGGGCAGGGTTTCCTTGACCATTCGGTAAATGGCAGGTGATGAAACCCACAGGTTGACCCTCTTGCTCAGTGACCAAAACCTGATCAGCGTATCCCTCGCAACTATTCTTAATCCAGGTTGCGTAGAATAAGTCGCAGGCCTCAGGCGCAAAGTGACCGTCAAAGTAGAAACGAGAATCGTGGTAACTGTCACCAGCGATGGCTTGTAAGACAGGCAAATCGCCAGCCTGGAAAGGGCGCAGAACGGCTGCGCCATTGGAGGTGGTAATCTCCTGTTGATTCCGGGCATCCCATTGCAGGGTAAGGCGGATGTCCACCAGATGAAAACCATGGGCTTCTGCCAGTGACACCGTCTCATCATGATCGGAATCGGCCAGAAAATACAGGCAGGCGATGGCTTGCTCTTGACACCAGACCAGAATCCGTTCAATCAGCCCAGGTGAAAGGCGACCTGGCAGGACGCGCGCGATGCGCACGCCAAAAAACTGGCTATCCCAAGGCAGGAATTGGCAGGGATTACTCATCGCGCCGCCCATCATCTGATGTCATGGGTTTGTGAGTCTGTTCGCGGATCACATATGTAGGGCGATCCATGAGGCGGAAGTGCATGCGCGCCAGGTACTCTCCGATGATGCCTAAAGCAAAAAGTTGCACCCCAGAAAAGATGGCAATCGTTGAAGCCAGGAAGGGGAACCCCGGAACGCTGCCCCCCTGGATCAAGTACCGCCCTACGACATACACCAGCACCAACACCCCAAAAAGGGCAAAGCCAAAACCCAGCACGCTGGCAAAACGGAGCGGCAAAATGCTGTAACCCGTAACCATGTTCAGGGCATGGTGCATCAGTTTACGAAACGTGTAATTGGATTGCCCTATCCGACGCGGCTGATGGCTCACAGTTATGGCGGCAAAACGCGTTGTGCTCCAGGTGAGCAAAACGTCAATCGAGACATACGGGCTTCGGTAAGCCGCGAAAGCCTCGCGCAGGTGGGTGCGAAAGGCGCGAAAGGCACTTACCTCCTGCGCGGTCTCGGCTCCCATAGCGCTTTGCAGAGCCAGTTTTGTCAGGCGCGAAGCCAGATCGCGCCACAAGCCATGTTGTTGGCGCTCGGGGGTGCCATAGACCACATCATAGCCCTCCTCCAGTTTGCGCAATAGTTTGGGGATTTCCTGTGGCGGATGTTGCAGGTCGTCATCCATGGTGACGATGACCTGCCCCTCAGCCAGGCGAATGCCACACAGCAGGGCGTTGTGTTGACCGTAATTGCGCATCAAATTGATCCCCCGCACCCAGGGATAAATCTGACTCAACGCGAGAACCTTTTCCCAACTGTGATCACGACTGCCATCGTTGACCAGGATGACCTCATAACGGGGTGTCAGGTCGGGCAGCACCTGGGCCAATTGCATCAATAGACTCTCCAGGCTGGCTTCGCTGTTGTAAACCGGGATGACAATCGAAAGGTGAGGCGGGGCAGAGGCAGTCAGCATAATCACTGCTTCAGACAGGGCAGAGTTTGCGCCAGGCTGATGACCGTGGTCAACTGCCCAGGAGACGAGGGAATTTGCTGCAATGAGCGCTCCCACATGTCACATAGACTGCGTTCCATACGAGGGCTGAGCCGAAGCGCCTCCAGGCTGAGTTGACGGGCATCCTCCCAACGCCCAAGTTGAGCATAGCCTTCGATAAACGGCAGAAGCTCAGGAGCATTAACCTCATAGAGACGCTGCCCCAGGGCGCGAGCCTGATCAGCCAGAGAGGCTAGCCGAGGCCAATCGCCTCTCTGGCGTGCCAGTTCGGCTTGTTCAAAATAATAACACCATCCATGCTGGGGTTCAGGAGCCAGAGCTGGCAGAGACACATTCGCCGTCGAATGCGCCTCGACCTGGATCAGATCCGGCCTCGAGAGATGCAGGGCTTCGCCAATATATTTTGGTTTTTGGGGCAGAGAGGCGTCAAATCCTGGATCCAGGATCTTAACACAGCCCGGCGGCGCGTAATAAAAAACGAGCGCCTGGGAGGTATTTCCTTCAAAATAAGTGGCGCGGTAATTTAAAATGACGTTTTGTCCTGCCTCAATAACGGACAGCCCTTCTCCCAAGCGGGCTTCCAGGTCATAGACAAGATAAGGCATAGGCTGAGAGAGCGACTCGGGAGCATAAATCCAGTTTAGAGGGGCAGTAAGGGAGTTATCGCTGTAATAGACAAAAGGCAATTTCGAGGTGATCAAGAGGCTGCCGGGTTGGATGCCAGGGGCGCGCCAGATCAGTTGCCAAAAGAGATTCCTCTGCGTTTGCCACTCACGCCGATACAGGTTGGCGGTGTAAAAATGCTGACCTACAGCCAGGCCAATCAATGCCCCCAGGAGGATAACCCGAGGTAGATAGGGCTTAATCAGATTGATCAAGCCCGCCACGATCAGGCTGCTTCCCAGCATAAATGCCAGGGTGAAACGATCCCAAGGAAAGCGCAACTCAATCGGCAGGTCAGTACTCCAAAAAGGCCAACCAGCCAGCAGCAGGGTAACCAGACCCAGGGATAAAGCCTGCTTCGACCACCCTATGGGTGCTGCTTCAGCCGCATATGTGCGCTTGAGCCAGACGAAGGCCAGAGTGCCTGTCACCAGCACCACCACCCCATAAAGCAGGCTGGTCAATAGACCAAAATCGCCTAGTTTGAGCGGGTTGGCAGTTTGCAGCCAGACCAGGATAGACACCTGAAACACATCTCCCACAATTGTGGTCAACAATTCAAGCAGGTTGTTCAGCGGGGCTCTACTGACATCGCTGAAGATCTGCAATTCACCCCTGGGCGACGGATACAAGATAATACGCCAGAACAAAAAGGCAACCAGGCCTATCAGATAAGGCAGCCAGTTGGTCAGGGTACGTTTGAACCGCAGTTTGAGGGACTTTTCTGAGGATAAAATCAGCCACATGAGGATCGGGCGCAAGAGTTCCAGGCCGAAGAAATATTCCACAGTGAACAGGCTATAGATCGCGCTCAGCCAGGAAGCAGGGTACCACAGCCAGAAACGGCGAGGCTGTTGCAGCGCTTGAATCATGCTCCCCAGAGAAAAGAGGAACAAGGCAAGTATCAGAAAGACATGGCTATAGGTGACAGCAATGAACTGCTGGCTGAAACCGGGATAGAGCGCAAATAAAATCGCCGTCCAATCCACAGCCCGCCGATGGCCAGGCCACAGTAAGCGCAGGCACCACCATAAGGCTATGCTGCTAATCCAGCGCACCAATATGGCGAAAATCTGCCAGCGTAGGGGAGACTCGCCCAGGATGGAAGTGGTCAGCCAAAATAGCCCGCCCAGGAAAGGGCGGTCTTCGGCAAAGACGCGCATGAAGCCCTGCGGTCCTAGGAAATGCAGAAACCAGATGGAAGGCCAGTCGTCCCAATAAAAACCCAGCCAGGGAAGCAGTAATCCAAAAGAGACCAGATTGAGCAAGAGCAGGACGAGCGGCAGCATCCATGAACAAGAGGGGTTGCCGTTCATTCGGTTTGATTATAACCCAATCCTTAACCCCTCAATTTCTGCCTCACCCATTCTGGCACATTTAAGAGGATTTCTTCCAGGCGGGAGGCGTCTTTTCCGCCTGCCTGCGCCAGGGTTGGCCGCCCGCCCCCTCCCCCGCCCAGTGGGACAGCCACAAATCGCACCAATTCCACAGCATCCAAACCGCGCTGCACCAGGTCCTGAGTCACAGCAGCCACCAGGTTTGGCCGCCCATCGCTCACCGAAGCCAGCACCGCTACACTGCTGGGATAGCGCTGGCGGAAGAGGTCGGCCATAGAGCGCAGAATCTTGGCGTCGCAGCCGGGTAGAACGGCTGCCAGCACAGGCACCTGTGAGACCATAGACAAGCGGTTGAGGTTCGGCCGTTCCCCTTCAGCCAGTGCAGGAGCGCTCAGGATACGTTCGAATTCCGCCATAATTGACTGGCGCCGCAAAGCAAGCACCTGCTTACGTGTGCTCTCCAATTCGTCCAACAGCCCCTGGATTTTGGTGGGCACATCCTCCGTGGCCACTCCCAGCAAAGCCGCGCTGTGTTTCAGGGCGCGAAAACGGCGTTGGATCAGCGCGAACGCCATGCGACCGGTTACCGCCTCGATGCGACGAATGCCGGCCGCGGCGCTGCCTTCGCTGGTGATAAGGAACACGCCAATATCGCCGGTCTCCTCTACATGGGTGCCACCGCACAGTTCATTCGAGAACGGTTGCGGCTCACCGATGGTAACATTACGCACCGTTTCACCATACTTTTCACCGAACAAGGCGACAGCACCCTCGGCGATAGCCTGTTGTAAGGGTTTATAGGTAATATTCAGGCGGTAGTTATTCAGAATGTTGTTATTTACGATCGCCTCGATCTGTTCCAGTTGTTCGGGGGTGAGCGCCTCGGTGTGGGTGAAATCGAAGCGCAAACGGTCGGGCGCCACCAGCGAGCCCGCCTGGCGCGCATGCTCGCCCAAGACGGCGCGCAATGCATGGTGCAGCAGATGGGTGGCGGTGTGATTGCGCATGATGTCGCGCCGCCGTTGGGCATCCACCCGAGCGATGGCCGCATCCCCCAGGCGCGGCGTGCCCTGTACGACCTGACCTACGTGGACAATCACCCCTGCGGCCGGCCGGCGCATATCTTTCACGCGGATCTCCCACTCTCCTGTTGGCGAGGCGATGATACCCCTATCTGATACCTGTCCTCCGGCTTCCACGTAGAAGCAAGTTTCAGGCAAAAGCACCTCTACCTCATCCCCTGGGGCGGCTTGGATCACAGGCTGACCGTCTTTCACCAGCGCCAGGATCGTACCCTGCACTTCCAAGGTGCGATAGGGATCGTAACGTACGCCCTCAGGGCCTAGTTTCCCCTGAGATTGTAATTCTTCCAACACATCTCGATAGACATCCACCTCCTCACCACCCAGAGCGCCAAAAGCCTCCCCAGCGCCCGAGGCAAGGCGATGAGCCTCCATGGCCTGCTGAAAACCGGATTCATCCACATCCAGATTGCGTTCACGCGCAATATCGCGCGTGATCTCGAACGGTAAGCCATAAGTGGCATACAAATCAAAGGCTTGCTCGCCCGAGAGCATCTGTTCCCCCTGAGCCTGAAGGCGATCCAGGAAGTTTTCTAACTTGGCTACGCCGGCCTCCAGTGTGCGATGGAAGCGTACTTCTTCGCGGGTCAGGTTATCCAGGATGGCGGAGCGGTTGCGTACCAGTTCGGGGTAGAAATCGCCATAGGTCTGGATCACAGCCTCTGCGACTTGAGCCAGGAAGGGTTCGTCCAGGCCAATTTTGCTGCCGAAACGGGCGGCGCGGCGGATGATCATACGGCAAACATAATTACGTCCCACGTTGCCCGGCACCACGCCATCGGCGATGAGGAAAGCCGCAGCCCGCGAGTGATCCGCGATGACGCGGTAAGGGGTGAGGTTAGCCTCACGTTCGGCAGCGCTGTGACCGGTCAGGCGTTGCACTGCGTCCATCATTGGGCTGAGCAGGTCGGTTTTATAGTTAGAATCAACGCCTTGCAGCACAGAAACGATGCGTTCAAGCCCCATGCCGGTATCCACATGTTTGGCCGGCAGGGGTTCAAGTTCGGTGGGGTTGAGGCGGTTGTACTGGATAAAGACCAGATTCCACAGTTCCAGGAAGCGGGTGCAGCCCCCATTGACGCGGCACACATGGCCCGGCACATGACTCATATTGCAGAATTCTGGGCCACGATCCAGGTGGATTTCACTGCAAGGGCCGCATGGGCCGGTATCGGCCATCTCCCAAAAGTTGTCCTTGCGTCCGAAGAAGAGCACGTGGCTGGGGTCGAAGCCTGGCTGACGGCACCAGGCCTCGGCGGCCTCATCATCCTGGGGGATATCGCCCTGGTCATCGCGGAAGCAAGTCGCCCATAGACGGTCTTTGGGCAATCCCCACACCTCGGTCAACAACTCCCACGCCCAGGCAATGGCCTCATTTTTATAGTAATCACCAAAGGACCAGTTGCCCAGCATTTCGAAGAAGGTGTGATGGGTGTCGTCGCGACCCACATCTTCCAGGTCATTGTGCTTGCCAGCCACGCGCATGCACTTCTGCGAGTTTGCAGCGCGCGTGTAAGGGCGTTTATCGGTGCCCAGGAAAACGTCCTTAAATTGCACCATGCCAGCATTGGTGAAGAGCAGGGTTTGATCTCCGCCAGGGACCAGGGAAGACGAGGGCACAAAAGTATGCCCGCGCTGAACAAAGAAATCAATAAAACCTTGCCGAATTTGCGCACCGCTCAGTTTTTTGGTCATCTATACTCCAAATTAGAAGGACTGATTTATAGTCGGTTGGGAATTATAAGCCAGAGCAGAGAACAAGGCAATAGCCGCGAAAAGAAAAAATCGTATTGACACTGCCTGACCTTGAGTTTATAATGCAGGCGCTTAAATTCCTCGGTAGCTCAATTCGGCAGAGCGGGCGGCTGTTAACCGCTAGGTTCCAGGTTCGAGTCCTGGCCGAGGAGCCTGGACCCAGGGATTCCATCCCTGTAGCGGGCCACGCACCCGATGCATCCCTGGGTGCGTTTTGCGTTATTGCGAGATACACCATGGTTGCCTTACCCATTTTTCTTCCCCTCTCCGAAGCCGCCCGCAAGTACGGGCTGGACGAGGCCCATTTGCGTGCCCTGGTTGAAAAGGGTAAAATTCGGGCAGGTGTACTCCCCGATTCGGACGAGGTGCTCGTGAGCGAGGAAGAAGTGCGCGGCGAAGCCATCGAGCAGAAAGATCTCCGCAAAGAGGATTTGCCGGAGTACCAGATGCACGCGCATTTGAAAGGCAAAGCAATCTGGATTAGTGAGGCTTCGAGGAAGTATGGTATTTTACAACCAACCCTATCAAAATGGGTACGTGCTGGGATTATTCGCACACTTGGACGTGAGGCAAACAGGCTGTTAATTGATGAGGCTGATGTTGCTTATTGTGCGGAGATTTATCGAAAACGCGGGAGACCTGGACGGATATTGTTTAATCGCGATGGAACACCTTATAAACCTAAAACAGGGCCCTTAGCGATGTAGCGGCTTTAGAAGCCGCTTTTTTTATACCAAAATCCATAACGGTATTGACAACTGTTATGGATTTATGCTATACTTTCTACAGCACCTTCCCACCCAACCCAATCCCTGACCTGCCTCAAGCACAACGCCCCGCAGGGCGTTCCGTGAGCCGCATGGTGGTGCGCTCACGGTTGAGGCAAGCAGGTAGCGCTGCTCACCCCGGTATGATTATGCCAG
>JBBILY010000009.1:0-33285 GCA_037444705.1 Chloroflexota bacterium
GGATGCCTGTCAAAGTCTTCAAACCCGTTTCCCCCGGTCAGCGATGTATGACCGGCTATACCTTTGAGGAGATCACCAAGCCGTTTCCGGAGTCGTCTCTGATCTTGCCCTTGCGGAAGACGGGTGGTCGCAACGTCTATGGGCGGGTCACGGTGCGCCACCGCGGCGGTGGCCATCGTCGTCACATCCGCATTGTGGATTTCAAGCGGGAAAAGCGCGGCATTATGGCGCGTGTGGCTGCCATTGAGTACGACCCGAATCGCACGGCGCGTTTGGCATTGCTGCACTATGCCGATGGTGAAAAACGTTATATCATCGCCCCGCTGGATCTCAAAGTGGGCGATACGGTGATGGCTGGGCCGAACGCTGAGATTCGCCCGGGAAACAGTCTCCCGATTGCCAATATTCCTGTGGGTACCCTGGTGCATAATATTGAACTGCAACCAGGGCGCGGTGGTCAACTGGTGCGTGCTGCCGGAGCAGCAGCCCAATTACTGGCTAAGGAGGGCGATTACGCTCAGATCCGATTGCCCTCGGGTGAGGTGCGCCTGGTGCGTCAGGAGTGTTATGCCACCATTGGCCAGGTAGGCAATCTGGATCACAGCAATATTAAATTGGGCAAGGCTGGCCGTAAGCGCCATTTGGGGATCCGACCGACTGTACGGGGTTCAGCAATGACCCCACGCGATCACCCCCATGGAGGTGGCGAAGGGCGTCAACCCATTGGTATGCCAGGGCCGAAGAGCCCCTGGGGCAAACCCACCTTGGGTTATAAGACGCGGCGGAATAAGAAGACCGATAAGTATATTATCCGTCGCCGCGGGAAGAAGAATCGCTAACGAGGTCCTTAGCCTTGGGTGACCTCGGCAACAGGTTTGGTGGACAAATGTTGGCTAAGTCACTGCAGGTTGAGGCTTGATTGCCGAATGGAGTTAGGAAGATGGGAAGATCTCTGAAAAAAGGGCCTTATATTGACCAGAAATTACTCAAGAAGATTGAAGCCATGAACGAGCGCGGCGAGAAGCGCGTTATCCGCACCTGGAGCCGCGAGAGCACCATCTTTCCGCAGATGGTCGGACACACCATCGCGGTGCACGATGGACGCCGGCATGTGCCCATCTACATCACGGAAAATATGGTGGGCCACCGCCTGGGTGAATTTGCTCCAACCCGCACTTTTCGCGGCCACGTGGCTGAGAAAAAGGTCAAGAAAGGGTAGTCAACTATGGAGACAGATATTCGTGCCCATGCTCGCTATATTCCTCACTCTGCCCAGAAAGTGCGTCAGGTCATTGATCTGGTGAGGGGTAAGAGCGTGAACGAGGCCTTGACCATATTGAAATTCACCCCCAAGGCAGCCGCTGGCCCGGTCTCCAAAGTGCTTGCCTCAGCCATGGCTAACGCCGAGGAAAATTTTGGCGTCAGTCGAGATGACCTGTATGTATACCGCATTTATGCCGATGAGGCACCCACGCGCAAGTGGCGGCGTTTTGGAGCACGCGGCCGATTTAAACCCTGGCTCCGTCGTTCTTCTCACATAACCGTGATTTTGAGAGAACGCGAATGAATGGGTGCCTGAAGTAATCATAAGGAGATAGCATGGGTCGTAAAGTTCATCCAATAGGATTTCGACTGAAGATCAACAAGACCTGGGAAGGCCGCTGGTTTGCCGAAGAACGGGATTATGTTGAGCAATTGCATCAGGACTTTGCCTTGCGTGAGTTGGTGCGGAAAGAGGCCGACCGCGCTGGAGTCTCACGGGTTGAGGTGGAACGCTTTCCCGGCAAGGTGAAGGTAATCGTGCACACTGCCAAACCCGGGGTGCTGATTGGCCGCAAGGGCGAAAATGTTAAGAAGATTCGCTCTGATCTGGAAGCCATGCTGGGGAAGAAAATTGACCTTGAGATCAAAGAGATTAAATCTCCCGATCTGGATGCCTATCTGGTGGCTCACAATATAGCCGACCAGTTGGAGCGGCGTATCAGTTATCAGCGTGCCATGAAGCGTGCCATTCAGCAAGCTATGCGCCAAGGAGCCCAGGGGATCCGTGTGGAGGTCTCAGGGCGCTTGAGCGGCGCCGAGATGGCGCGTTCGGTGAACATGCGCGAAGGTCGTGTCCCTCGCCAGACTCTACGCGCGGATATTGACTTCGCTAAGGCCGAAGCGCACACCACCTATGGCCGCATTGGCGTCAAGGTCTGGATTTATCGGGGTGAGGTTTTGCCAGAAGTAGAAGAACTCGCGCAGGCTACCGATGGCGTGTATGTGAGCGAGTAGTCAATTCGGTTCAGGCGTTGGGTTGACGAGACCTGACCGCGATTATGAGGATATGAGGTTGCAATTATGTTGATACCAAAGCGTGTTAAATGGCGTAAACAGATGCGCGGACGCATGAAAGGTATGGCCTTAAGAGGTTCGCAGGTTGCTTTTGGAGAATATGGCTTGCAGGCGCTGGAGCCAGGTTGGGTTTCGGCGCGCCAGATTGAGGCTGCTCGTCGTGCGATCGTGCGCGCTTTGCGCCGCCGTGGAAGGATTTGGATTCGCATCTTCCCTGATAAGCCGGTGACCCGAAAACCGGCTGAAACCCGCATGGGTAAGGGCAAGGGTAACGTGGAATACTGGGTTGCCGTCATCAAACCAGGAAGGATAATGTTTGAAGTGGGAGGTGGTTTGAGCGAAGAGGTAGCTCATGAAGCGTTGCGCCTGGCCCAGTATAAACTGGCGATTAAGACCAAAATTGTGGGACGCCTGGAACAGGTAGGAGGTGAGGCATGAAAGCCAGCGAAATTCGTGCCTTGTCCACCGAAGAAATTCAGCGGCGCCTGGAAGATGCGCGCGAGGAACTCATGAAACTGCGTTTCCAGCATGCTACCGGCGAGTTGACGGATTACACCCGCTTGCGCTATACGCGACGCACTATCGCGCGCTTGCTGACTATCCTTCGCGAACGCCAACTGGCGTCTTACAAGGAGGGTGAAGCATGAACACACGACGACGTTTAACCGGCGTTGTTACCAGTAACAAAATGCAGAAGACGGTGGTGGTAGAGATCTCGCGCACCTTCCGCCACCCGCTGTATGGTAAGGTAATCACTCGCAGCAAGCGCGTTATGGCTCACGATGAACTGGGTTGCCAGATTGGCGACCAGGTGCGACTTGTGGAAAGTCGCCCCTTATCACGCCGCAAACGCTGGGTTGTAGAGGCCATTTTGCGTCGTGAAGAAGGCGCGGCCGAAGAGGGCGTCCTGGAGGGTCAAGGATGATTCAGCAAGAGTCGCGTTTAAAGGTTGCTGATAACACCGGAGCGCGTGAACTTCTGGTGATCCATGTGATGGGCGGCTCGAAGCGCAAGTATGGGCGCGTTGGAGATATCGTGGTTGCCACGGTTAAATCGGCTGCCCCGCAGGGGTCAGTTAAGAAGAGCGAGATCGTCAAAGCGGTGATCGTGCGTTGTGCCAAAGAATGGCGCCGTGAGGATGGTTCCTATATCCGTTTTGACGACAACGCTGCCGTGATCCTGGATCAGGATGGGAAGAATCCAAAGGGCACCCGTATCTTCGGCCCGGTGGCACGCGAATTGCGTGAAAAGGGGTTCATGAAGATTGTCTCATTGGCCCCGGAAGTGCTATAAGGCTGGAGGATTACAGGAGTGGAAGCCGTGGTGAAAGTTAAGATCCGTAAAGGTGATCTGGTTGAAGTCATCAGTGGCCGTTTTGAGGATAAGGGGAAGCGCGGCGAGGTCATTCGCGTCTTGCCCGATGAGGGGCGCGTGGTGGTTCAAGGTGTAAACATGCGCAAGAAGCACCAGCGCCAGGTGCAGACCCAGGGGCGCACCCTGTCGCCGGGGATTATTGAGTTCGAGGGACTGATCCACATCTCGAATGTGATGTTGGTGTGCCCCAAGTGCGACAAGGCCACGCGGGTAGGCATTCAGCGGGATGAGGATGGCAAAGCCCATCGGGTGTGCAAGCGCTGCCATGAGTGGATTGATTGATGAAGCGGCCAGATTGGGAGTGAACGATGGCACATAGGCTGAAAGAACGTTATTATACTGAGGTGGTACCGGCATTGATGAAGTCGCTTAACCTTAAGAACCCAATGCAGGTGCCGCGCATTGAAAAGGTGGTTGTCAATGTCGGAGTAGGCGAAGCCCTGGACAACCCCAAGGCTTTGGATGCAACCGTATCGGATATTATGGCGATTACAGGACAAAAGCCGATCGTCACCAAGGCGCGGAAGAGCATCGCCAACTTCAAACTGCGCGAAGGACGCCAGATTGGGGTGAAGGTCACCCTGAGAGGCGAACGCATGTGGTCTTTCCTGGATCGTTTGATGAACATTGCTCTGCCACGCGTGCGTGACTTTCGGGGTGTGTCACCCAATGCCTTCGATGGCCGGGGAAATTACACCCTGGGTTTACGCGAACAGTTGGTCTTTCCGGAAATTGATTATGACAAAATTGACAAACTACGCGGCATGGAGATCAGCATTGTGACAACAGCCCGAACGGACGAAGAGGGCCGACAGTTATTGCAACTGCTGGGGATGCCGTTCAAAAAGGAAGGATAGGCAATGGCCAAGAAGTGCATGATGATCCGCGAAACTCGGCGAAAGTACCCAACGCGCGTGCGCAACCGCTGCAAGAAGTGTGGGCGACCCCGTGGATATATTCGCCGCTTTGGATTGTGCCGCATCTGCTTTCGAGAGTTAGCGCTGGAAGGCAAGATCCCCGGTGTGGTTAAATCTTCTTGGTAACCGGGTGGAGGTGTTGAAGATGAGTGTCAATGATCCTGTTGGTGATATGCTGACTCGCATTCGCAATGCGGTAATGGCCGGCCATCAGACAGTGGCCATGCCGAGTTCGAAGTTGAAGGCGGCAATTGCTAAAATATTAAAAGAAGAAGGATATATTGCCTCCTACGAGATCGTGGAAGGCAAGACCGCCGGACAAAGGGTATTGCGCATCCGCCTGAAATATGTGGGAGAACGACGCAATCGTAAGCCGATGATCTCCGGCCTGGAGCGCGTCAGCCGCCCCGGACGCCGAGTATATACCGGTAAGAGGGAGATTCCCTGGGTGTTATCAGGCATGGGGATCGCGATTCTCTCTACACCCAAAGGGGTGATGACCGGCCAGCGCGCCCGCCAGTTGGGGGTGGGGGGCGAAGTGCTGTGTAAAGTCTGGTAAAAGGAGGTAACTGTGTCTCGAATTGGTCGTCTTCCGGTGCTCATTCCAAAAGGCGTTAGTGTGGAACTCCAAGGGACTACGGTGCGGGTGAAAGGCCCGAAAGGCGAACTGCAACGCACTTTTCCGGCGGAAATGCAAATTACTCTGGAAGATGGGGCAATTGTGGTGCGTCGCCCCAGCGATGAGCCAGTCCATCGGGCTTTGCATGGAATGACACGCGCCTTGATAAATAACATGGTTGTAGGAGTGACCACGGGCTTTGAGAGAGTGTTAGAGGTCAATGGCGTAGGTTATCGTGCCGAGATGGATGGGAAAAACCTGGCGCTCTATGTAGGTTATTCCCATCCGGTGATCGTAGAACCCCCCAGCGGGATCACCTTTGAGGTGGATAGCCGTACCCGCCAAATCAAAGTTATGGGAATTGACAAAGAACTGGTTGGGCAGGTAGCGGCTAACATTCGCAAGGTGCGCCCGCCTGAGCCTTATAAAGGCAAAGGGATAAAGTATTTGGAAGAGAAGATTCGCCGCAAGGCTGGTAAGGCAGGCAAGGTGTAACATATGGGAAGCATGAAATCGCGTTCTGAAGCACGTTTGCGCCGACATTTGCGTGTGCGCAAGAGGATTCGGGGCACCCCCGAGAGGCCACGCTTAAATGTTTTCCGCAGTCTGGCGGAGATTTATGCTCAGGTCATTGACGATGAGGCAGGTCACACGCTGGTTTCTGCCTCCAGCATAGATCGTGAATTGAGAGACAAGATGGATGGAACGAAGAAGACCGATCAGGCACGCCTGGTGGGTAAAGTTCTGGCTGAGCGCGCTCTGGCAAAAGGGATCACGCGTGTGGTGTTTGACCGCGGTGGTTATCGTTACATTGGCCGGGTGAAAGCCTTAGCGGAGGGCGCTCGTGAAGGCGGCCTGGAGTTCTAGAGAGGAGCGAGGGCACTAGCCCTGCATGGAGAAGGAAATGACCGACTTTATTGAGTTTGAACCAACCCCCTCAGAACTGGATGAACGTGTGATTGAGATTGCGCGTGTGGCCAAGGTGGTCCAGGGTGGTCGCCGCTTCTCGTTTCGAGTGACGGTTGTAGTAGGCGATAATCGCGGCTCCGTTGGCGTTGGAACAGGAAAAGCCAACGCTGTTCCAGATGCAATGCGCAAAGCCTCGGAGCGGGCGCGGCGCAATATGCACAAAGTGGCAGTGTTCGGCACCACCATCCCTCACGAGGTTATTGGTAAGGTGGGTGGCGCCAAGATTTTGCTCAAACCTGCCTCCCCAGGTACCGGGGTGATCGCCGGTGGCGGGGTGCGCGCCGTATTAGAGGCGGCCGGCATCTCGGACATTCTCACCAAATCCTTGGGCAGTAGCAATGTCCTCAATGTGGTTTATGCCACCATGCAGGCCCTGGATCAACTGCGGTCGCCTCAAGATGTGGCTGCCATTCGTGGCAAATCGGTTAAAGATGTCATACCGTTTTGGGAGCGGAGAAAGAATGGCGGAAAATAGTTCACCTAAGGGCAAATTGTTGCGAGTGACGCTGGTTAAAAGCCCAATCGGTTATTCCAAACGTCAAAAGGCCACAGTTCGGGCTTTAGGCTTGCATCGCTTGCATCAGAGTGTGGAGCATGTGGATTCACCCTCCGTGCGGGGGATGATCGCCAAGGTCATTCACCTGGTGGAAGTGGAAGAGGTGGTAGAGGCATATGAAACTGCATGAGTTGAAACCCCAAGAAGGATCAAGGAAGGAACGGAAACGCGTTGGACGCGGTATCGCGGCAGGCCAGGGAAAGACCGCTGGACGGGGTACAAAAGGACAAGGCGCTCGTTCTGGTGGCGGAGTGCGCCTGTATCACCAGGGTGGTAACCTGCCATTTTTCCGCCGTCTGCCATTTGTGCGCGGTAAAGGGTTTACCCCGATCGACCGTTTAGAATATAATGAAGTTAACCTGGATCAATTAGCAGGCTTTCCTGCGGGCAGCATCGTAACCCCCCAAGTCCTGGAAAACGCCCGTTTACTGCGCGATCCAAAAAATCCAGTGGTCATCCTGGGGCGCGGGCAATTGGAAGTGCCCTTAAAAGTGATGGCTCATCGGGTCAGTAAAAGCGCAAAAGCAAAGATCGAGGCTGTTGGCGGCAGCGTGGAGATTCTGGAACTGTGATCGGTGCTCACGTTATTGCTCCTGGCAGGCAAGCCGCTGTCGGAATAGGGCTAACTGAGCCATGTGGAGTGGGTTGTTCTCAGGAATTCGTTTAGGAGATTTAGGATGAAACGATCTGCCTGGCGTTTTCTCTGGTCGGCGAGAGACATTCGCCGCAAAATTCTGATCACGATTGCCCTCCTGGCGATCTTCCGCCTGGCAGCGCATGTGCCAGTGCCGGGTGCCAATCGCGAGGCGATTGCTAATATCCTCGCTGGCGGCGGCGCGGGCGGGACGTTGTTCAGCCTCCTGGACTTGCTCTCTGGCGGCACAGTGTCTAACTTCTCTGTGCTGGCGATGGGTGTCTATCCTTATATTACCGCACAAATCATCTTGCAACTGCTGGTGCCGATTATCCCTGCTTTGCAGAAACGCATGGAAGAAGACCCGCGCGAAGGCCAGAAATGGATGGAGAAATGGACCTATTTGCTGGCAGTGCCCATGGCAGCGCTCCAGGCGATCGGTCAAATTAACCTGTTCAATAGTTTTTCTGGTGGGGTGCCCATTATTAAGAATTTCGGTTTAAGCGGGGCGACGCTGCTGCCTTCGATCACGATCATCATAAGCATGACTGCGGGCACCATGTTTGCTATTTGGTTGGGCGAGTTGATCTCAGAGTACGGCATTCGCAACCAGGGGCTTTCATTAATTATTTTTGCCGGCATTGTGGCTCAAATACCGGCTAACCTGGCCCGCTTGCTGGCAGATGAACGCAGCCGATTATTCGTGCCCGCTTTCCTCATCATCTTGATGACCTTGATTATTTTTGCAATTGTTTTCGTGCAGCAGGGTCGCCGGAATGTGCCGGTGATGTATCCAGGTCGGCGTGTGGGTAACCGTATGTCCATGCCGGTGAAGGGCACGCTGCCTTTGATGGTGAATATGGCGGGTATGATCCCGTTGATCTTTGCCCAATCTCTGCTCACCTTTCCAGCGATCGTGGCAGGATTTTTCGTCAACGCCAAAACGGCCTGGGTGGCTAACACCGCAACCACGATCACCCGTCTTTTCGGAGGAGATCATACCTTTTATTGGGTGATGTACTTCATCATGGTCGTGGCTTTTACCTTCTTTTACACGGACATTTTGTTTGCCCAGCAAAACTATGGTGAAAACCTGAAGCGTGTGGGGGCACAGATCCCTGGTGTGAGTCGGGGGGCACCCACGCAGAAGTACCTGACCCGAGTGTTACGGCGCATTACCTTGCCGGGAGCCTTATTTTTGGGTGTGGTGGCCGTGTTGCCGGCATTGGTGACTTTGATCCTGGCGGGTTTTGGCTTCAGTCTGGGTGCACGTTCAGGATTGTTATTGGTTTCTTCGGCGGGTTTGTTGATCGTTGTAGGTGTGGTGCGGGATACCTTTTTCAACATTGAGGCTGAACTTAAATTGCATGGTTATGAGGATACGTTGCTAGTGCGTTAAGGTGAGCCGTCATGCCTATTTACATCGTGCTCCTTGGCCCACCTGGGGCGGGTAAGGGTACCCAGGCCAGGCTTATCTCCGAAGAAATGCATCTACCCCATATTTCATCTGGGGATTTGTTTCGAGAGAACATTAAAAATCAGACGGCGCTGGGTCAACTGGCTAAAGGATATATTGACCGGGGCGAATTGGTGCCAGATGAGGTGACCATTGGCATGATTCGTCAGCGTCTTGCTCTCCCGGATTGTGAAGGTGGGGCACTGCTGGATGGATTTCCGCGCACACCGGCTCAAGCGGAAGCTCTGGAAGTCATGTTGGCCGAGTTTGGTGGAAAGGTAGACGTCGTGCCATATATTCGCGTACCCGAGGCGCTGTTAATCGAACGCCTATCGGGCCGATGGACTTGCCGTGCTCAGGGTCATGTCTTTCACGAGGTTTACCATCCACCCAAGGTGGCCGGGCGTTGCGACGTGGATGGCTCGGAGTTGTATCAACGTGACGACGATAAAGCCGAAACCGTGGCAAACCGCATCCGCGTGTATTTCGAGCAGACCGCGCCATTGATTGAGCATTATCGTCAACGCGGCCTCTTGGTAGAAATTGATGGCGCTCAGCCGATCGCTCAGGTGACCGCGGATTTGCTCGCCGTGATTTCTCAGAAGGTGATCCGATGACCTGGCAACGAGGTATCTTCATCAAGTCACCCAAAGAAATCGCCATCATGCGCGAGGCTGGTCGCATCAACGCATTGGCCTTGGAAGCTGTGCGGGCCCACATTCGGCCGGGTGTGACCACAGCCGAATTGGATGAGATTGCGGCTGAGGTGATCCGCAAGCATGGGGCGAAACCAGCCTTTTTAGGGGTGCCTGGTGCCTATCCGTACCCGGCTACGATCACGGTCAGCATTAACGACGAGATGGTGCATGGCATCCCTGGCAAACGCCGCCTGCAAGAAGGTGATATCGTCTCTGTGGATTGTGGCACCATCTTTGAGGGTTTCGTGGGCGATTCGGCGTTCACTATGGGCGTGGGTGAAATCTCTCCCACAGCTCAAAGGCTGATCGAGGTGACCGAGAAAGCCCTGTACATTGGCATTGAGAAACTTCGCCCTGGAAACCGTGTGGGAGATGTGGGCGCGGCCATACAGCGTTACGTCGAGGGTCAGGGGTTTCACCTGACGCGGGAATACACCGGTCATGGCGTGGGACGGGCGATGTGGGAAGGGCCTCAGGTGCCAAATTATGGCATTCCCGGCAGGGGAACGCTATTCCGCCCTGGAATGGTTATTGCCTTGGAGCCTATGGTGCTGGTAGGGACGCCCAAGACGCGGGTACTCCCTGATCAATGGACTGTGGCTTCGGCCGATGGCTCATTGACCGCCCATTTCGAGCACAGCATAGCCATTACGGAAAATGGCCCGCTCATATTAACAGTGCCTTGAAACTGGACAGAAGCGGTTAAGGTGTGTATAATCCAAACTTTGGCTCTTTATGTAATGAATTGGGCAAAATAAGGAGAATTCAATGAAAGTATCTTCTTCGATTAAGAAGCGTTGTTCAAAGTGCAAAATTGTGCGCCGCAAGGGCATTCTATATGTCATTTGCGAGAATCCTAAACATAAACAGCGACAGGGTTAACTATGGCTCGTATTGAAGGCGTTGATCTACCGAGAAATAAACGGGTCGAGATTGGCCTGACCTATATCTATGGCATCGGTTTACCTCGAGCCAGAGAGGTCTTGAAGGCTACCGGTGTCAATCCAGACACGCGGGTAAAGGACCTGACAGACGCGGAAGTGGCCTTGCTGCGGGATTATATTGCCCAAAACTATAAGGTAGAGGGTGACCTGCGGCGTGAGGTGCAGATGAACATCAAGCGTCTGATTGAAATTGGCTGCTATCGTGGGCTTCGCCATCGCCGCAACCTTCCCGTTCGCGGTCAACGTACACGCACCAATGCACGTACACGCTAGGGGCCGCGGAAGACTGTTGCCGGTCGAGGCCGACGGCGCGGTGCCAAGAAGAAGTAATTTGATATTCTATAACTTGTGAGGTGATATGGCTCAAACTGTACGGTCAACACGCCGAAAAGGTGCCAAGAAAGCAAAGCGTACGCTGACCTCCGGTCAGGTTCATATTCTGGCAACTTTTAACAACACCATCGTGACGGTGACCGATAAGGAAGGTAACGCGGTAGCCTGGGGTAGCGCTGGGTCTGCAGGGTTTAAGGGTTCTCGCAAGAGCACGCCATTTGCGGCGCGCCTGGCAACCGAGCAGGCTATCAAGGCTGCGCAGGCTCTGGGTTTGCAAGAGGCCGAGGTATTTGTGAAGGGTCCGGGGCCAGGTCGTGAGGCAGCCATCCGCGCCATCCAAACCCTGGGGCTGAAAATCACGGCCATCTCGGATGTCACCCCGGTGCCCCATAATGGTTGCCGACCGCCCAAGAAGCGCCGTGTATGATCTTGGGTAATGGACAATCGTTTGCCTTAGGAAACAGGTGAAGGATTTGAGGTTCTAATCGTCATCATTGTATTCAGGAAGGAAAAGGTAAGAGGATTATGGCAAAGTATCGTGGGCCAGTTTGTAAGTTGTGCCGGCGAGAAGGCGAAAAATTGTTTTTGAAGGGTGAGCGTTGTTTCACGCCGAAATGTGCGTTCGAGAGGCGCGGGTATGCGCCTGGACAGCATGGGAAGAGCACCCAGTTCCGCCGCAGGCGAGAGTCGGACTTCAGCCGGCAATTGCGTGCTAAACAACATGCGCGCCGTGTCTATGGCATTTTGGAACGGCAGTTTCGGCGCTATTACGAGACCGCATTAAAGCGGCGCGGGCTGACGGGTTTGAACTTATTGCAAATCCTGGAATCGCGCCTGGATAATGTCGTGTTCCGTTTGGGATTCGCAGAGAGTCGCGCTCAGGCGCGTTTACTGGTGACCCATGGACATTTCACGGTCAATGGCCGGCGCACGGATGTCCCTTCCATGTTGCTTGTACCTGGGGATGTGGTCGCAGTGCGTGAGGGTGCTTCGCGCCAACGCACTTATTTTAAGGATTTACCGGCCTTAGCGGAAAGTAAGACCGTCCCGGCATGGTTGGAGCGGGATTTGAAATCGCTCTCCGGGCGTGTCTTACGCCTGCCCGAACGCTCAGAAATTGACGGGAATTTGCGCGAACAACTTATTGTTGAATATTATTCACGATAAGAAATTAGAAGAATGGAGGGCGAAGGGCCTCTTCCATGGCATACGTGGGATACCTTTCGCCACTCATCAGTAAGTGAACGAGGTGTACCGTGATTGGAATAAGTAATATGGTCACGCCGAAAATCGAGCGCGTTGCCGAGGCTCGAAATTACGGTAAATATGTCATTAGCCCGCTTGAGCGTGGTTATGGAGTTACATTAGGCAATGCCCTCCGTCGGGTTCTGCTTTCTTCGTTGGAGGGTGCTGCGGTCACCTCCATTCGCATTACGGATGTGCAACACGAGTTCAGCGATATCCCAGGTGTGCGCGAAGATGTCATCCGCGTGATGTTGCAGATCAAGCAGTTACGCATGAAGATGCACAGTGTGGACACTGCCCGACTGCACCTGGAGGTGCGTGGTGCTGGGGTGGTCACAGCGGCCGACATCATCACCCCGCCTGAGGTGGAGATCATTAACCCCGATCTCTATTTATTTACCGTGGATGACAATAATGCCAGCCTGGAAATCGAAATGACCGTGGAGCGGGGCCGGGGCTATTCCCCGGCGGATGATCGCACCGGGCGTTTACCCATTGGGGAATTGCCCGTGGATGCGATCTTCAGCCCGGTGCGGCGGGTGAATTGGGATGTGGGCTCTGCCCGGGTGGGACAAAGCACCAACTATGATAGCCTCACCATGGAAATTTGGACTGATGGCACAATTGGTCCAGAAGAAGCCCTGAGCACCAGCGCCAAAATCCTGATCGAACACCTGCGCCACCTGGCGGGAGTGAGCGAAGAGACTCTGGTTACGCTGGCAGAAGTGCGCGAGGAGAGCAGTCGCCTGACCAGCGAGGTGATCGAGACCCCAATCGAGAACCTGGATTTATCAGTGCGCGTGTTCAACTCGCTCAAACGCACAGGCATCACCACGGTGGGTGAGGTGCTGGAATTGCTGGAAAAAGGCGACGAAGCTGTGATGTCCATCCGTAACTTCGGAGAAAAAAGCCTGGATGAACTGCGTCAGAAGATGCGGGAGAAGGGCTTCTTGAAGGACGAAGTCGAGAAAGAAGCGGAGTAAGGGTTATGCGACACAAAATTGCAGGATATAAATTGGGCCGAAGCAAAGACGAGCGCGCAGCGTTGCGGCGTATCCTGATCAAGCAATTATTTGAGCATGAGCGTATTCGTACCACGCACGCCAAAGCTCAGGCTGTGCGCAATCAGGTGGAGCGGTTGATCACCCTGGCCAAGCGCGGCAATCAGGCCGGTTCGGCTCAGGCCGTACACGCCCGCCGCCTGGCAGCGGCACGCTTGGGTGATGCTCAGGCGGTAAAGAAACTCTTCGATGAGATCGCCCCGCGCTATAGCGACCGCCCTGGAGGCTATACCCGCATCGTCAAACTGGGACCGCGCCAGGGTGATGCAGCCGAGATGGTGCTTTTAGAGTTGGTGGAGTGATCATTGACCTCGGCTTGATCTGCACAAGTCTTGGCTGAGACCCGCCGAGAATGGCACGTTACCAAGTTATCCTAGCCTACGATGGCACCCCGTTTCAAGGCTTTCAGCGGCAGAGAAACGCCCTGACGGTGCAGGGGGTGGTCGAGCAGGCATTGCGACAACTGGGTTGGAAAGGAAATTCCATCCTAGCCGCCGGCCGTACGGATACAGGGGTGCACGCCTGGGGCCAGGTGATCGCCTTTGACCTGGATTGGGAGCACCCAGCTGAGGCTCTGCGCTCTGCTCTTAATGCCCACCTCCCACCTGAAGTGGTGGCGCGTTTTGTGCGTCCCGTCCATGAGAGGTTTCACCCCCGATATGATGCGCTGCGACGCCGTTACTGCTATCGCATCTACTCCCAAGAGACGCGCAATCCCTTTCTGGAGCGCTATGCCTGGCGGGTGTGGCCGCCACTAGAGACGGAAATTCTGCAGCGGGCAGCAGATTATTTGCTGGGCAGACACGATTTTGCTGCCTTTGGCACTCCGCTTCGCGCCGGCTCAAGCACAGTGCGGACCGTCTTTCAAGCCCAATGGGTAGGCAAGGATGACGAATTGATCTTTGACATCATCGCCGACGCTTTTCTCTATCGTATGGTGCGGCGACTGGTGCATGTACAGGTGGAAATTGGGCGTGGACAGGATCGGGCAGAGACAATCCTGCGCTATTTAGAAACGCCTCCGCCGTTCCCCCTTCAGGGTTTGGCTCCAGCTCATGGGTTGACCCTGATGGAAGTGGAGTATCCGCCCCAGGTCTTGGCTGCATCTGGGGAGGAAAGAACGTCTGTGTGAGTGGAGAAGGATAACCGTGGAAAAAACTTATTATCCTAAGTCAGAAGAGTTGAGCAAAGATTGGGTGCTGGTAGATGCAAATGACCAGCTCCTGGGTCGTTTAGCGACCCAAATTGCCAGCCTCTTGTTAGGGAAAAACAAACCCAATTTCACCCCAGGGGTGGATGTTGGCAGTTATGTTGTGGTGATCAATGCGGAGCGCGTTCGCGTGACCGGTAAGAAGATGGAAGAGAAATTCTATTATCGCCATTCTAATTATCCCGGCGGAATCAAGGCTATCAGTTTGCGCCAACAACTGGAGCGGCACCCCGAACGCGTCTTAAGAAACGCTGTGTGGGGAACGTTGCCCCATAATAAGTTAGACCGGCGGTTGATCAAGAAATTGAAAATCTATGCTGGACCTGAGCATCCGCATGCTGCCCAACAACCCAAGCCTTTGGCATAAGGAGCAAGTGTTATGACGTTACAGTATTATGAGGGAATCGGCCGCCGCAAGACCAGTACGGCGCGGGTACGGATAATGCCCGGGAGTGGCAAATTTATCGTTAATGATAAGCCTGCTGAAGCCTATTTCCCCCGCCTGGGCGATTTGGAGAGGATCAAAGCGCCAATCCTCGCTGCGGGTGAGGACCTCTCGAAATTGGATATTAGCGTTAAGGTTGAGGGGGGTGGGGTTACCGGTCAGGCAGATGCAGTGCGATTGGGTGTAGCACGAGCCTTAATCCTGCTCAACCCTGAAGTACGTCCACTTTTGCGCAAAGGTGGCTTCCTGACGCGCGATCCACGGGTTAAGGAACGCAAAAAGCCCGGGCTCAAACGCGCACGCAAGGCGCCAACCTACACCAAACGCTAAAGTTATCCCCATCAACTGGGTGATGTGTAAAACGTAAACGTGGGATAAAATTCCCACGATTACGTTTTACGCTTTTAATTCAACAGGGTAATGCCATGGATAAGCGCTTGGGTGTCAGCGCGGTCGAGATAAATATATTTGCTATCAGATGTGATAGAAATGGATGGTGTGAAAATGGGAGCAAGTAGAGAAGCGATACACCAGACAAGGGTGGTTCTGCTGGGTTTGGGGCCCGGCGAAGCGCATTTGTTGACCCGTCAGGCGTGGGAGGTTTTAACCTCAAGCCAAGAGATTTATGTGCGCACTCGCCAACATCCGGCCCTGGAGGGATTACCTCCAGGTTTGCGGATTCACTCGTTCGATGATCTTTATGAGAAAGGTGAGGATTTTGACGAAGTTTATCGTCAAATTGTGGAACATGTGCTGGAATTGGGGCAACGTCCTGAAGGCGTGATTTACGCTGTGCCTGGGCATCCCTTTGTGGCCGAAGCTACCTGCCCAGAGATCGCCCGCCGCGCCCATCAGATGGGGCTACCCATTAAGATCATCGAGGGCTTGAGTTTTATCGAGCCAACCCTCAGCGCCCTCGGGGTGGACGTACTGCCGCAGTTGACTTTGGTGGATGCTCTGGAATTGGGAACAGCCCATGTGCCCCCTTTTCCGCCCAGCGCGCCAGCCCTGGTGGCACAAATTCATTCGCAGGCAGTGGCTTTAGATGTGAAATTGACTCTGATGGCGGTCTATCCCGATGAACATGAGGTACGTCTGGTGCATGCAGCCGGCACGTCTCGGGAATTGGTGGAATCCCTTCCGCTTTACGCGATTGACCGCAGCTCTCACATTGGTCTGCTGACCTCGCTCTACCTGCCACCATTAGATGTAGGGACATCTTTCGAGGCTTTTCAAGAGGTCATCGCTCATTTGCGTGCCCCAGAGGGTTGCCCCTGGGATCGCGAGCAAACGCATCAGTCATTGCGTCCCCATCTCCTGGAAGAGGCATATGAGGTGTTGAGCGCCATTGACGCCGGCGACATGCAGGCGCTGCGCGAAGAGTTGGGCGATCTACTCTTGCAGGTGGTCTTACACGCCCAGATTGCCAGCGAAGAGGGGGACTTCAATATCGCTGATGTTTTAAAGGGCATTCACGCTAAGATCATTCGCCGTCACCCGCATGTATTTGGTGATTTGGAATTAAAGGATGTTCAGGGTGTGCTGCAAAACTGGGAACGGCTGAAAGAGGCTGAGCGTATCGAAAACGGCAAGGGGGATGCGAGTCTGTTGGATGGGGTAGCGCTGACGCTTCCTGCCCTGGTTCAGGCTGAAGAATTCCAGAAACGGGCCGCGCGTGTCGGTTTCGATTGGCCGAACGTTGAGGGTGTTGTAGAAAAGGTTCGGGAGGAATTTAGGGAGGTGTTACAAGCCAATGGGGACGCGGCTCGCAATGCGGAAATTGGGGATTTGCTGTTTGCCGTGGTCAACCTGGCGCGCTGGTATGGCGTGGATGCGGAAAGCGCCTTGCGCGAGGCCAATGAGCGTTTTCGCCGGCGCTTTGCCCAAATCGAAGCTGCCGCCCGCGCTCAGGGGCGCTCAATTTCCGATATGAGCCTGGAGGAGATGGACGATCTCTGGCAGGCTGCCAAAGAAGGAGGTTAGGGCGGGGAGCGGAGTCAGACCTCTCGCGCCGCGGTCATGAACCTCCGCTTAATATGCTGCCCAAAATATCGCCGCCAATACCCCCGATACCCTTTCTTTCTTCTACCTGGCGACTGGTTGCGGCTCGAATGCGGTCTGCCAGACGGGAGAAAGGCAGGCTTTGGAGATAAACTTTTCCCGGGCCACTCAATTTCGCCAGGAACAAACCTTCGCCTCCAAAAAGAGCGTTTTTGAAGCCTCCCACGAATTGAATGTCATAGTCCACGCTGGGGGCAAAGGCTACCAGACATCCGGTATCCACGCGCAGGGTTTCTGTGGGAGCCAGGTCTTTTTCGATGATAGTGCCCCCTGCATGGACGAATGCCAGGCCGTCTCCCTCAAGCCGTTGCAAGATGAAACCTTCGCCGCCGAATAGGCCAGCCCCAAGACGCTTGGTGAAAGCCACTTCAATTTCAACGCCCTGGGCAGCGCAAAGGAAGGAATCCTTCTGGCATAGGAAGCGTCCACCTAACGCGCATAAATCCAGAGGGATAATTTTGCCTGGATAAGGTGCGGCGAATGCCACCCGGCTTTTTGTGCGTGCATTGTTCACGAAAGTGGTGATGAAGAAACTTTCTCCGGTCACCATGCGTTTGAGGCCCTTTAAAATGCCGCCACCCGTGCTGGTTTGCATCTCAATACCGTTCTCCATGTAGGTCATGGTGCCCACTTCGGCACGCACCCCCTCGCCCGGATCGAGTTCAATCTCGACCAATTGCAGGTCATCACCGAAAATTTTGTAATCTATTACATCTGCCATGATTTCCTCCTGAAAAGATGAATTGAGAGGTTCATTGATTATACGTAATCGCGTTTCAGAGGTTGCGGGGAACTCCTCAATCTTTTGAGCACCAGCGGGCAAAAATGGCGGTTGAAATCACTCTGCCGCCACTGTGCTCCACCAGTGCCAATTCTCCGCTGCTGAGCATGCCCTCATAGCCTGCCAGGGTTTCTTGCAGGCTGTAATGGAGACTCAAAGCCGAAGCGCGGATGGCGTACGCGGTCAGGATCACGAATAAAGGTTTCTCGCTCAAAATTTGTCGGCAGGCTTGTAACAATGCGGGCATTAATTTGAAGAATTCCCACACCTCGCCTTTGGGTCCACGGCCAAATTTGGGGGGGTCTAGAATGAGGCCATCATAGCGGCCCCCGCGCCTTCCTTCGCGCAACACGAATTTCAAGGCGTCGTCCACAATCCAGCGGATAGGGCGATCGTTAAGGTTAGAAAGGGCCTGATTGTCTCGCGCCCAGAGGATGGCTTTCTTGGATGCGTCTACATGGGTCACCTTGGCTCCTGCCTGAGCGGCGACCAGAGAGGCCAATCCAGTGTAGCCGAACAGATTCAACACATGGATGGGTCGGGCGGCGGAACGAATTTTGGCTTCCATCCAGTCCCAATGGGCGGCTTGCTCTGGAAAGACCCCAATATGTCTGCCGGCGGTGGTTTGAGCGCGAAACTTTATCTGCCTGTATTGCATGATCCAGGATGATTCGATGGGTTTGTTGAATTCCCAATGACCTCCACTTTCTTCTTGAGTGGCATGGAAAAGCGCATGTGCCTCGCGCCACCGGCTCTCGTGCAAGCGCGGGCGCCAGACGGCTTGAGGCTCTGGACGGATGAAGATGTACGGGCCATAGCGTTCCAGTTTCTGCCCATTGCCGCTATCCAGCAGTTCATAATCGCGCCAGTGAGGCGCCGTGAGCAGTTCGAGGTGAGGCAAGGCTTCAGGAGCAGGAGGTATCTTTTTCATTGTTTACCTGCATCTACTTGACGTTTACCAGGCTGAATGGGCACCTGCGGAGTGACGATCAGCGCAAAGCGTCTGTACGGGCTCTATGCAGGAGACGCTGATCATCCTGGCTTTATGTAAATGTAGGTATAACCTAATAACAATATGAAAGGAACCCCCGTGGTGAACCATCCCAGGGCAGTGCCCCAAATTGAAACTTGCTGAACAAGCGTCACCATCAGGCTCAGGAAATAACTCAGCAACAACGCTTGAAGCAACCTTCGTTTTCGCTCTGGAGGAATGATCTCCACCTCCCGATGTAAAGCCCAGAGCAGGAAGCCAAACCCAAACAAAGCGGCCCCTAACAAGCGAGCAAACGAGACAGTGTACCAATAGAGCGCTACGCCTCCCTCTGCTTCCAGAATGTGATACAGCGGTAGCATGAGGGGCGCGTAAAGTGCAAAAGCGATGCCTAAAGCCACAAATAAGAGAGCGTTAAATAACATCAGGCGACTGAGTTTCATGCTCCTCCTCGTGGATGGGGCGTTGGTGAGGTATCAAGGTGTTTAGTGAGTGGCTCGAAGCGCGCCGTGAAGTGGCGCAGTAACTCAGGGGCGTAGGTGAAGCGGTAGCCAGGCAGGGCATCCCGATGGTCGGCGATCTTCTTCATCGTCTCGACCACATAATCCAGGTGGCTTTGGGTATAGACGCGGCGCGGGATAGCCAACCTGACCAGTTCCAGTTTGGGATAGATCATCTCGCCGCTTATAGGGTCAGGGTAGGCGAACATGACTGAACCAATCTCAACCGTGCGGATTCCACCTTCTAAATATAACTCGACGGCCAGGGACTGACCTGGAAATTGGCTTTGAGGGATATGGGGCAACAGGCGCCCGGCATCCACATAGACAGCGTGGCCACCAGGCGGCTCGATAATCGGAATGCCGACCTCTTTAAGACCTTGAGCGAGGTAAGCGGTTTGTCCCAGGCGATAAGCCAGATAGTCTTCGTCCAAACCTTCGTAGAGCCCGGCGGCTACCGCGTCTAGATCGCGGCCGGCTAAGCCGCCATAGGTGGGGAAACCTTCGCGCAGGATTAATTCATTACAGGCGCGCTGATAAAGATGTTCATCATTCATCGCTAGGAAGCCGCCGATGTTAACAATAGCGTCCTTCTTGGCACTCATGGTAGCGCCCTCGGCCAGGGAGAAAATCTCGCGGGCGATGTCCAATGTGCTTTTATCTTGATAACCGCTCTCACGGAGTTTAATGAAGTAAGCGTTCTCCGCGTAACGGCAAGCGTCAATGAAAAAGGGGATGCCAAACTCGCGATAAACTGCGGCGACCTGGCGCAGGTTTTCCATAGAGACTGGCTGACCACCACCCGCATTGTTGGTAATGGTGATCATCCCCAGGGGGATATTCTCTACCCCAACCTCCTGGATGAAGCGCCGCAATTTATCCACATCCATGTTGCCTTTGAATGGATGGCGGCTGGTGGGGTTGAAAGCCTCGTCAATAACCAGATTAGTTGGGTGCCCACCGCGAGCGCGGATATTGGCATCGGTGGTGTCAAAGTGCATATTTGAGGGCACATATTGTCCTGGCTTGACCAGGAGGGCGCAGAGGATATTCTCGGCGGCACGCCCCTGGTGCGTAGGGACAAAATAGCGGAAGCCAAAGATGTCCTTGACAGCCTCCGCCAGCCTATAGTAAGAGCGTGCCCCGGCGTAAGATTCATCTCCCTGAATGAGAGCTGCCCACTGGTTTTGACTCATCGCCCCGGTGCCCGAATCGGTGAGCAGGTCTATGAAGATGTCATCGGCGCGCAAGGCAAACAGATTATAGCCAGCCTCTTGTAAAGCCTTCTCTCGAGCCGTCCGATCAATTTTGCGTATGGGTTCGACCATTTTGATGCGGAAGGGTTCTGGGGGGTGATATGCCATTGAATTGCCTCCGTTGATTAATCTGCTGCACCCTGGCAATAAGTAGCGGCCAGCATGCTTTTCTCATTTAGAGTTTAGCACGGTATGGCAGATTTTTGTATGGCAGATAGGCCACTTTTCTTGCTTGACATCCATCCTGAAAAAATCAAAGTTCTGGCTATCCTTAAATCCAACGAATGGAGAGAAACGTATATAATTTGTCCTGGATAGGAAAAAGACGAAAACCGATTCGTAGAAGGGAACAAGAATGCTTGCTATTGTCACATTCACTCTTGGGCCTGTGATGACCAACACTTATCTCATTGCCGATCCTGAGACGGGGGAAGCCGCGGTCATTGATCCAGCGGATAAAGGTCGTATGATCGTTGCAGAAGCGCAGAAACGCGGCTGGCGCATTGGGCACATCTGGCTCACCCACGCCCATTTTGATCATCTGGCTGGGGCAGGTGGGGTCGCCGATCACTTGCAGCCTGCACCAACGGTGGCTCTGCATCCTGACGATTATCCCCTCTGGCGTATGCAGGGAGGGGCGATGCTCTTCGGCATGCGCATTGATCCTGGCCCAGAGCCCACATTGGATTTGCAACATGGGATGATCCTGCATCTTGGGGGTAACACCCTGGAGGTGCGCCACGCACCTGGACACACGCCCGGGCATGTAGTTTTCTATTGTGCTGGTGAAAAGGTGGCATTTTGTGGTGATGTGATCTTCCAGGGAAGCATTGGGCGAACCGACCTTCCTGGTGGCGATTACCACACATTAATCCAGAGCATCCACTCGCAAATCCTCACCCTGCCGGATGAAACGCGATTGCTCCCCGGCCATGGGCCGGAGAGCAGCGTTGGAGCGGAGCGCCGCTCCAATCCCTTCCTGGCGTAACCAGAGGCTATTTGGCGTAATCTACAGCGCGGGTCTCGCGAATTACAGTGACCTTGATCTGGCCTGGATACTGCATGCCCTCTTCAATTCTCTTGGCGATATCGCGCGCAAGGCGGATGGATTCCAGGTCGTCAATCTCTTCGGGTTTAACGAAGATGCGGATTTCGCGGCCAGCCTGCAGGGCATAACTCTGGTTCACCCCTTTGAAGGAATTGGCAATATCCTCCAGGGTACGTACGCGTTTGATGTATTGTTCCAGGCTTTCGCGCCGCGCCCCGGGGCGTGCTCCAGAGATCGCGTCGGCGGCCTCGACAATGATGGCTTCAATCGATTCTTGCTCCATCTCGTGATGGTGAGAGGCGATGGCGTTGACCACTTTGGGGTGAACGCCGTGGCGCGCGGCAAATTCGGCGCCAATTTGGGCGTGGGTGCCTTCGACATTATGATCCATAGCTTTGCCCAGGTCGTGGAGCAGGGCCGCGGTTTTAGCCACCTCCACATCTGCTCCCAGTTCAGCAGCGATCATAGCTGCAATGTGAGCCGTTTCAACTGCGTGTGCCAGTTGGTTTTGCCCGTAAGAAGTGCGGTATTTCAAGCGCCCCAACATCTTGATGATTTCTGGGTGTAGTCCGGTCACTCCAGCGTCGTAGGCGGCCTGTTCACCGGCCTCGATGATATCGCGCTCTACCTCGTCCTGTTCTTTCCTCAGGACTTTCTCGATGTGGGCGGGGTGAATACGCCCATCCAGCACCAGTTTAGCCAGGGCACGGCGGGCGACCTCACGCCGCACCGGATCGAAACAGGAAATGGTGACCGCTTCTGGGGTATCATCCACGATGACATCTACACCGGCCACCTGCTCAAAGGCGTGGATATTGCGGCCATTGCGCCCGATGATGCGGCCTTTCATCTCATCTGAGGGGAGAGGTACAACGGAGGTGGTCACCTCAGCTACGTGCTCGGAGGCGATGCGTTGGATGACGGTGGTGATAATGCGTCGCGCGCGCGCCTCGCCTTCCTCACGCGCTTCGGCTTCAATCTGGCGGATGATGCGCGCCATGTCACTGCGGGCTTCCTTCTCAACCTCATTGAGTAAGACGGTGCGCGCCTCTTCGATGCTCATCTGAGAGATGCGCTGTAATTCCTCCATTTCCTGGGCGTATAACCTCTCAACTTCGTTGGCGCGCTTGTCCAAAGCGCTCTGACGCTTGTTCAAGGCTTGTTCACGTCGTTCCAGCCTCTCAGCGCGATTATCCAATTCTTCGCGACGCTTCTGCAGGCGGTCTTCTTCACGGTTGAGTTCAGCCCTGCGTCGAGCAATTTCAGCGTCGGCAGCCTGACGCAGTTCCAGAGCCTGCTTTTTGGCTTGAAGTTCGATCTCACTGGCGCGTTTTTTGGCTTCCTCCAGCAAATGCTCTGCCTGAGCCTTTTCTTTTTCGAGTTCCCGCTGTGCCAGAGAGTGCTTTATCAGGTAGCCAACTCCAATCCCTACCAGTAAAGCAACCAAACTGATTAGAATCCAAATTCCAATCATGGGTTTACCTCTTCAGAGTGGATTTTTTCATTTTGAGTATCGAGAGCCTGCTGTTCCGCCCAAACGCGACGGATAACCTCGGCGGCAGTCTCGTAGTCGAAACCGCGCCGCGCCAGATGGGCGAGCATTTTTTGACGGAACACTGGCCATTCTGCTTTTTTGAACTTACGCGCAACTTTGGAGGCGGCTCGATAGGCTAATTGATGTTCATCTACCGATTCCACGACCTCCTGGATAGTTTCTTGGGCGATGCCCTTCTGGCGGAGTTCATAAGTCAGCGCTCGGCGGCTGCGCGGGCGAAATTCATTGCGATTTTCGATCCAATTTTTAGCGAAACGTTGATCGTCAATCAGTCCGCTTCTACGTAAGCGTTCAATAACCTCCGCAATAACGTTTTCGGGTATCTGGTGCCCTTTTAGATTTTGTATGACTTCGGCTTCCGAGCGCTCGCGATAATTGAGGAATTTCAGGGCGCGCTGGAAAGCCACTTCTACTGCGTCTTTGGCTTGTAATTCGGCGATCTTGTCCTGGCTTAGCGTCTGCCCAACCTGCAGCCAGGCAGCCACGATGCGCGAAAGGCCAAAGGCAAACTCGCCATCCAGGTACACGTTTACCCGATTAGGGTTTTTCTTTTGCACCTTTAAGGCGGTAATTTTCTGTTCCATATTTTCCTATCTTTCAGCGTTGATCGCCGAACGCTAATTGTCCTCATACCAGGATAGCAAGCAGCCGTGATCCTGCCAGGGTGGACCACGGCTGCACGCTTATTGAAACAGATCTCGTTTTCAGGGTAAGGATAACCGACTTCAATATTGCGATAGACGACTATAGTCTATCGTCGCGCGTAAACCCTATTCGTTCGCCTTCCATATGATTGCCATTGGCGGATGTGTACTGAGGCCTGAAGATTATTATCCTAGGGTTTTTTTCCCAATTTCATGAGACCAGATCCTCATCTCACATAAATAAACACCAGCGCAATCTTATCGCTGAGATCTTAATTAGCGTTTTTGTCAAAGCCGTGGTCATGTTGAAGAATTCTTCAAGGTATCAATGCGTCTTGTGTAACCTGCCTCGATGATAAGAATCGAATAATTGATGTTGATTATACATTATATCCTGGTTTGTGGCGAGAAATTGGACATTCTTTTGGTAAAATTTGGCCTATGTCATGGGCGACATAATTGGTCTTGTTTGCCCAGATAAATTTGGGCGCCCCCTGGAGATTGTAGATAGGCCACTTATCCGCAGAATAATGTGACAAACCTAACTATGCTTGACCTCAGTCTTGCGCGAAGATAATGAGGCTCTAATCAATTATTTGCGATCTCTGAGGCACTCAAGATTAGAAGGAGAATCCTATGAGTAAGATCACCCGAGAAGAGGCACTTGAGTATCATCGTCTGGGGGGGAAACCCGGCAAGGTTTCAGTGGTACCCACCAAACCCATGGCTACCCAACGGGATTTGAGTTTGGCTTATACCCCTGGGGTGGCGGTTCCGGTGCTTGAGATTGAAAAGGACCCGGAAGCCAGTTACGAATATACTTCTAAAGGCAATTTGGTGGCTGTGGTTTCGAATGGCACAGCCATCTTGGGTTTGGGCGACCGCGGAGCGCTGGCTTCGAAGCCGGTGATGGAAGGCAAAGGTGTTTTATTCAAGCGCTTCGCGGATGTGGATGTGTTTGATATCGAGGTCAATTCGCACGATCCAGACGTGGTCATCCAGGTGGTGGCAGCCATCTCGCCCACATTTGGTGGTATCAACCTGGAAGACATCAAAGCCCCGGAATGTTTCTATATTGAAGAAACACTAAAAGGGATGCTGGATATTCCGGTCTTCCATGATGACCAACATGGTACGGCAATTATCTCTGGCGCAGCGTTGCTCAATGGCCTGGAATTGGTGGGCAAGCGTCTGGATGAGGTGAAAATTTGCATTTCTGGAGCCGGGGCTTCGGCGATCTCTTGCGCCGAACTGATGGTGCGCCTGGGGGTGCGCCGAGAGAATATCTTGATGGTAGACACGAAAGGCGTGATTTATAAGGGTCGCACCGAGGGCATGAACCAATACAAAGAGCGATTTGCTCAAGATACGGATGCGCGCACCCTGGCTGATGCCGTGCGCGGTGCGGATGTTTTTTACGGCCTGTCTGTGGCTGACATCCTCACACCCGCAATGGTGAAAACCATGGCAGAGAGGCCTTTAATCTTTGCCATGGCCAATCCCGATCCAGAGATCCGCTACGAAGTCGCCAAGGAAGCTAGGCCCGATGCGATCGTGGCTACTGGGCGTTCAGATTATCCCAATCAGATAAATAACGTTCTGGGTTTTCCCTTCATCTTTCGGGGGGCTTTGGATGTGCGCGCTAGAGCTATCAACGAGGAAATGAAGATTGCTGCTGCCCATGCCCTGGCGGATTTGGCGAAGGAAGATGTGCCCGATAGCGTTCTAAGGGCTTACGGGCTGGATAGCCTGAAATTTGGGCCTGACTATATCATCCCCAAACCTTTGGATCCACGCGTGCTATTGTGGGAGTCGCCAGCTGTGGCTAAGGCAGCCATGGAGAGCGGCGTGGCGCGGCGTCACATTGATCTGGATGAATACCGCGAACAACTGGCTTATCGCCAGGGGATGGGTGAGCAGGTGCGTTATTACATCATGCATAAAGCCCAACGTTGCCCGGATCGCAAGCGCATCGTCTTCGCCGAAGGTGAGGAAGCGAAAATCATTCGCGCCGCTGCTCAAATTGTGGATGAGGGCATTGGCCTTCCGATCTTAATCGGCCGAGAAGAGGTTATTCAGGAAAAAATCCGCAACCTAGGCTTAGATTACACCCCTGAGATTGTTGACCCTGCCCGCTTTAAACGGATGGATGACTATGCGGCAAAATATTATGAACTGCGCCAGCGAAAAGGGGTGACCTTGATGCACGCATACAAACGCCTGCGTGATCCTAACGTCTTTGGCCCGATGATGGTGGCGATGGGCGATGCGGATGCCTTTGTCTCTGGCTTAACTTACGATTATCCAGAGGTCATTCGGCCAGCGTTGCAGATACACCACACCCAGCCGGGGGTGCGTCGAGCCGCGGGCGTTTATATCATGATCGTGGATAATCGCACCTATTTATTCACTGATGCTACGGTTAATATTGATCCCTCAGCGGAGGACCTGGCCGAGATTGCCTGCCTCTCAGCCGAGTTTGCCCGCCAGTTAGGCTTGGAACCGCGGGTGGCGTTGTTGTCCTTCTCAAACTTTGGCAGCACCCCTCACCCGCTTTCTGACAAGGTGCGCCGCGCAGTGGAAATCATCCGCAGCCGCTGCCCCGACTTTCCTGTGGATGGGGAAATGCAAGCGGATACAGCTGTGGTGCCCGAGATTGTGGATGAGCGCTATCCTTTCAGCCAGGTGAAGGACGCAAATGTGTTGGTGTTCCCCTCGCTGGAGTCGGCGAATATCGCCTATAAATTGCTCGCTCGTCTGGGGAATGCCGAAGCCATTGGTCCCATTCTGCTTGGCATGGGAGCGCCAGTGCATGTGCTGCAGAGAGGCGACGAGGTACGGGATATTGTCAACATCGCTGCAGTGGCGGTGATGGATGCCATGAACCGTAAGAGTTGCTAGCGTAACCCCACATCACATGTATTCAAAAGGGACAGCCGTGCGCTGTCCCTTTTTGTATGCTGTTTGTGGTAGGATTAGGGAAATTACCCTTGGAGGTTGACATTGAGCGATGTGACGAGAATTTGTTTTGTTTGTCTGGGCAACATAGTGCGTAGCCCTTTAGCCAAGAATCTATTCCTCCATCTGGCTAAACAGGCTGGGGTATCTCAAAAATATGAGGTGGATTCGGCTGGCACCTCAGATTGGCATATTGGCGAGCCGCCGGATCTGCGCATGCGGCGGGTGGCAGCACGGCATGGTCTGAATTACGATGGGCGAGCACGCCAATTCAAGGCGGAGGATTTTGATCGCTATGATCTTATTTTCGTCATGGACCAGGACAACCGTGATGATCTTTATCGGCTGAACCCGAGCCCAGAGCAAAAACGGAAAATCTATTTCCTGCGTCAGTTTGATCCAGAGCGAGGCGCTGAGATGGATGTGCCTGATCCTTATTATAGCGGGATGGTTGATTTTGAGCAGGTTTATGAGATTGTTGAGCGCAGCCTACGGGGATTATTAGATACATTGGAGCGGCGAGGCTTACCTGATGATCTGGGTGAGGATAGGCCCGATGTGGAGAACGGATGATCCCTGAAGCGGTACGCACCTGGTGTCGAGAGCATGGCTGGGGAGAAATCACCTCCTGGCACCCCGTAGGAGGTGGATGTATCAATCATGGCATGCGCTTGAAAACCACCTCTGGGCAGACTTTCTTCTTGAAGGTGAACGATCATGCTCCTGAGGACATGTTTGCGCGGGAGGCTGAGGGGTTGCAGGAATTGCAGGTGGAGGGCGGGCCACGTGTGCCAACCCCATATTGTTACGGCCCCGAGTTTCTTCTTTTGGAAGATTTGCAGCCGGGACACAGACGAAGTGACTACTGGCCCGATTTGGGACGACGCTTGGCTTGTTTACATCAGCGCACTCGGCCACAGTTTGGTTTTTATCATGATAATTACATTGGCAGCACGCCCCAGCCCAACCCCTGGAGTGAGGATGGGTATCAGTTCTTCTCCGAACAACGTTTATTGTTTCAGGCGCGTCTAGCCCGCGAGCGTGGCTTGTTGGGGCGAAATGAAGTACAAAAGATTGAGGAACTGGCACGCCGTTTGCCAGACCTTATCCCCCCTCAGCCGGCCTCGTTGATCCATGGCGATTTGTGGAGTGGCAATGTCATTACCGATGCCTTTGGCTCGCCCGCGATTATTGACCCGGCAACCCATTATGGCTGGGCTGAGGCTGAAGTGGCGATGACCACCTTGTTCGGGGCTTTCCCTGAAGCGTTTTATAAAGCCTACGAGGAAGTGCGACCTCTGGAAAGGGGATATCGGCAGCGCTTCCCCATCTACAACCTGTATCATTTGCTCAACCATCTTAATTTGTTTGGCACAGGCTATCTAAGCGACGTATTGGCTATCCTACGGCGATATACCTGATGTAGAGATAAAATCATATGCGCAACGAGGGGTGTCATCCTTGGGGGAAATGTTTGTCTGGGCTTTTTGAAAGTCTGAGACAGCCCGAGTGCTTTTCTTAACAAAACTGTCAGGAAAAATAGTACCGAAATTTAATAAGAAATAGTCCGAAAAGGCTTGCAATTCGGAGCACTTTCGTATATACTGTGTTTAATTGTGGGAGAAAGTGGGAGAGAGTGGCGCGCCGGAATCTATCCGGCGTGCTGTTATTAAGGGAATATTAGAACATATGTTCATGGGACGTTACACGCACAATCTGGACAATAAGGGACGACTCACCGTTCCGGTGCGTTATCGTCCCTTATTGGCTGAGGGTGCTTACATCACCCAAGGTTTTGACCGCAATTTGATGGTCTGGACGAAATCTGCGTTCGAGAAGATTTCTCAGCGCATCAGCCAACAGAGCGTCACTGATCCTGCCTCTCGCTTGTTGCGGCGCTATCTGTTCGCCAGCAGTGATAAAGTGGAGATGGATCGGGCCGGGCGTATCTTGATTCCGGAGTTTTTACGCCAGGCGGCAGGGTTAGATGGGGAAGTGGTGATTGTTGGGGTAGGGGATTATTTTGAGATCTGGTCGCCTTCCTTGTGGGCTGAGCAGACGAGATTGTTACAAGATGCCGCGGCCAACGCCCAGCGTTTTGCTGCGTTTGATTTGTCCGCTGATTGATACGAGATTGACCCCAATGGGGTTTCTGCATGCATCGCGCGGTACTTTACCATGAAGTGATCCAAGCACTGCAACCGCGACAGGGAGGCCTGTACGTAGATGCCACCGTTGGAGCAGGTGGCCATGCCTGGGGTATCCTGGAAGCCAGCCAACCCAATGGGCAATTGTTAGGTCTTGATGTTGACCCCCAGGCAATAGAACTCGCCCGTCAACGCCTGGCAGACTTTGGTGAAAGGGCGATTCTGGTGCGGGCTTCCTATACAACCCTGAGGGCGCAGCTGGCTACTCTTGGTTGGGAAGCCGTGGATGGCATTGTGTTAGATTTGGGGATGTCGTCTATGCAGGTGGATTCGCCTGAGCGTGGATTTTCGTTCCAGGTGGATGCCCCGCTGGATATGCGCTTTGATCCGCTTCAACCGTTGCGGGCCGAAGACCTGGTCAATAAGTTGCCGGAGGAGGCATTGGCTGACATCATTTATCGTTATGGTGAAGAACCTCAGGCGCGGAAAATCGCTCGAGCCATTGTGGCTGCCCGCCCACTGCATACTACCCGTCAATTGGCGGGAATAGTAGCGCGGGTGGTGGCTTCGGCTGGCAGAAAGCCCGGCAGAATTCATGCAGCCACTCGCACCTTTCAAGCCTTGCGCATTGCGGTGAACAAAGAACTGGAAGCGTTGGAGGTTGTCCTGCCCCAGGCAGTTGAGGCTCTAAAGCCGGGCGGGCGACTGGCGGTGATCTCTTTTCACTCCTTAGAGGATCGCCTGGTGAAGCAATTTTTCAGGAGAGAGAGTCGCGATTGCCTCTGTCCACCTCGGCAACCTGTGTGTACCTGCGGACATAAGGCTATTCTTCGAGAAGTCAATCGCCATCCAATCCGCCCGCGACCAGAGGAAGTGGCTGAAAATCCTAGAGCGCGCAGCGCTCGCTTGCGGGTGGCTGAGAAACTGGAACGGTTGGATTAACTGGCACAAGACTTGCATGCCTGTTGGATGCCGGCCCAATGCTGGCAGACCTGCAGGAGGTAAACGTGGAGCGAGTCAAAAATATAACCCAGGCCTACTCTCAAGCCCCTTGGCGAAAACAACTGATGTTCATCGGTTTGTTTTTGCTGATTGTGGTATTTGTGGCATTGGTGGCGGGGATATATCTGGATGTGACCGCTCGGGCAGCCACAGTGGGGCGTGAGATCCAGTTGATGCAATCTGAAATCGAAGATCTCAAGATGGATAACGCGGATTTGATGACCAAACTGGCGGCACTGAACTCCACGCAGGTCATGCAGGAGCGCGCTCGAAAGTTGGGGTTTGAACCCATTGAGAGGGATCAGGTGACTTTTGTGGTCGTCCCTGGCTATGTACCCCCTCAGCAGCCCAGGCTAGCGCCACCCCCGGGCCCAGTCAAAGCAGTGGCGGCCAGCTTGCCGGCTGAATTTACCGAGTCGCTCTTTGATTGGATACGCCGCTACGCCTTGCCGGCGGCCAGTCGCTTCTTGGAGAGAGAACCATGACCCTGGAATATCCTTGGCGGTACACCTTGTTAGGGACGTTTTTTACCCTGATGGCGGTTGCCATTGTGGGTCAGATGGTGCGTATCCAATTGAATCCGCAGCAGGTGGCTTACTTTACTGAGCGCGGTAACATCAACGCCGGCGAGTGGCGGGTGGTGTATCCGCCGCGCGGCATAGTTTACGACCGGGATGGGCATGTGCTGGCTGGAAATATTCGCGCCTATGAAGTGGGGGTTGAACTGGCTCAAGTAAAGAATCCACATACGATTGCCCTGACCTTAAGCGTGGTTTTAGGGTTGGACTATGCCCAGGTGTTGCAGGCAGTTAGCCGAGATCCTTCCCCTGATCTGGTCTATGCGGTTCTGGACGACTTCGTCCCTGAAGAGAAGATTAAACTTCTGCAGCAGTATGAGGATGAAATTGCCCGCAACTACAACCGTGGCCGCGATAAGGAACGACCCAGTCTATCTGGCCTGGTCTACCGCCCGCACCTGATGCGCAGTTATCCTGAAAATGATTTAGGATCAAACGTGTTGGGCTTTGTCAGCCGCGAGGGAAAGGGATATTTCGGCGTTGAAGCTCGGTTTGATACCCTGCTGGCGGGCGAGCCACAAACGGTCTGGGTGCCGCGAGACCCTAACCGCGTGACCGAAATGCCAAAAGTGCCCGATGGCGCCAGCCTGGTGCTTACCATTAGTCGCTCCATCCAGGCGACAGTGGAAGAAATCCTGGATGAGGCTGTGGAGGAGAACGGCGCCGAGTCTGGTACAATTATCGTCCTTGACCCGAAAACGGGCGAAATTCTGGCTATGGCCACCACCCCACGCCTGGATCTCAATCAATATTGGCGTTATTCAGAGATATTTAAGGGCAGCACGCCTTTTAATCGGGCTGTCAGCCAGACGTATGAACCAGGTTCGGTGTTCAAAATCCTCACCATGGCTTCTGCATTGGACAAGGGAGTGGTGACCCCGGATACTGAATTTCTTGATACAGGCGTGTTTGAGATTGGCGGTACTTTCATTTATAACTGGAATCGCGGCGCATGGGGCCCGCAGAATATGCAAGGTTGCCTGCAACACTCACTGAATGTATGCCTGGCTTGGGTTGGCTCGCAATTAGGCGCCAAAGACTTTTATGCTTACATGCAAGCCTTTGGCATTGGACATCTGACAGGGATAGACGTGGCGGGTGAGGTGCCTGGTCGCCTCAAGATACCGGGAGATGCTGATTGGTATGATGCCGATTTAGGGACAAATTCGTTTGGTCAGGGTGTGGCGGTCACGCCTCTGCAGATGGCGATGGCGGCGGCTGCCATTGCCAATGATGGCAAATTGATGGCGCCACGTGTGGTTCGCTCGCTCATTGATAAAGGCCATCAATTTGATACCCAACCGCGCGTGGTGGGCATGCCGATTTCGGCTAAAACCGCCCGCACTCTAAGTGAAATGCTGGCGCGTTCACTGGAGGAAGAAGCCTCCGACGCCCTGGTTGAAGGCTACCGCGTGGCTGGCAAGACCGGCACTGCTGAGATTCCGACCCCTTACGGCTACTCCAGCAGTGCGACCAATGCTTCTTTTGTGGGATGGGGCCCTGTAGACGATCCTCAGTTCCTGGTCTATATCTGGCTAGAAAAGCCTGAATCATCCCCCTGGGGTTCGGTCGTGGCAGCCCCCGTATTTCGCCAGGTGGTTGAACGCTTGGTGGTCTTGATGGATATTCCTCCAGATAACGTGCGCAGGAGGATCTTTAGTCAATAAGACGAGAGGTGCTCCTTGCTACTCTCGTTGTGAGGTAGAAATGCACCGATTATGCTGACACTGGCAGACATCTTTGAGGCATTGATTGGTGTGAGGCCTGAGAAAGCCACTCAGGTGATTACAGAGGCTTGTATCGATTCCAGACAGGTGATTCCAGGCGCCCTCTTTGTGGCTTTGCCGGGAGAGCGGGTAGATGGTCATGATTTTGTTGAGGAAGCGTTCGAACGAGGCGCTCATGTCGCTTTGATCCAACAAGACCTTTCAGCCAGGTTTCGGCTGGTGGACTTGAAAAATGTATCTGCTGCGGCCGATCTGGCCTTGCCTGAAATACCTTTTTGCTTATTAGTGGAGAACAGTTTGCTGGCCTTGCAGCAGGTGGCGCGCTTCTGGAGGCGCAAACTTAACCTCAGGGTGATTGGGATAACCGGCAGCGTTGGGAAATCCACCACCAAAGAGGTAGTGGCAGAAGTACTGGGTCAACGGTATCGCACCTTAAAAAATCCTGGAAATCTCAATAATGAAATCGGATTGCCTCTGACCTTACTGCGGCTGAGCGAAGGGCACGAGGTGGCGGTTTTGGAGATGGGTTTTTACGTTCCTGGAGAGATTGCCTTCTTGTGTGATTTGGCATTACCCCAGGTTGGCATCGTCACCAATGTGGGCACGGTGCATGCCGAGCGCGCCGGCTCACAGGAGGCGATCGCCCGTGGGAAAGCCGAACTGGTGCAGTCGTTGCCACCCGCCCCTGAAGGGACAGCCATCCTCAATTATGATGATCCCTGGGTGCGAGGCATGGCTGAACAAACAAAGGCAAGGGTATTCTTCTACGGTTTGGATCCTGAGGCGCATCTGTGGGCAGATCAGGTGGAAGGGCTGGGTTTAGAGGGCATCCGTTTCCGCATGCATTATCAGGGAGAAGCACTGTATCTGCGCGTGCCGATGATCGGACGCCATTCGGTGCATACGGCATTGCGCGCCGCCGCGGCAGGCCTGATAGAGGGGCTATCCTGGCAGGAGATTGTGAATGGCCTGCGCCTCGGCCATACCCAATTGCGGCTGGTGGCGGTGCGTACAGAGAATGGCGCCCTTATCCTGGATGATACCTATAATGCCTCTCCTGAATCGACCCTGGCAGCCCTCAACCTCCTGGAAGAGTTGGATGGCTACAATGTGGCGGTTTTAGGCGATATGTTAGAACTGGGCCCCTATGAGCAACAGGGACATGAATTGGTTGGCGTTCGAGCGGCAGAGGTGGTGGATGAGTTGGTCACCGTGGGTGAGAGGGCGCGGTTAATTGCC
>JBBILY010000010.1:0-17308 GCA_037444705.1 Chloroflexota bacterium
GAGCCCGGATTCCAGCGACAAGATGTCGTTCTTCGACCACCTGGCCGAACTGCGCACCCGCATCAAATACGCCCTGAACCCACCCGACCAGGCGCTTTTTGTACCTCAAGGGGCGGCTATATCATCGCCATCCACCTCAACTGCTACCCCAGACCCCTCCCCCACCCCCACGCCAGCAGGTGTCACTCTCACCCCCTTGCCCAGCCTTACCCCCACCATAACCCCCACACCTCTGCCTGAGCGGGTCATGCTAGAGGGGGTAAAGTATGAAGACCAGCATGGCCGCTGGAATTACTGCGGCCCGGCCAACCTCTCCATGGCGCTCACTTTTTGGGGCTGGAAAGGCAACCGCGATGTGGTGGGCAAGGCGATTAAGCCCAATGATAAAGACAAGAATGTCATGCCTTATGAGATGCAGGATTTCATCCGCACGCAAACCAGTGGCCTGGATTCGCTGGTGCGTTTTGGCGGTGATATCGAACTGCTCAAACGCTTGGTGGCCAACGGCTTTCCGGTGGTGGCTGAAAAGGGCTACTATGAGTACGATTACACCGGCAAACTGGGTTGGTTGGGGCATTATCAGTTCATCACAGGCTATGATGATGTCCAAGGGGTGTTCATCGTCCAGGATACGTATATCAAAGATGGCAAAGACCATCCATTTCCTTATGAGAAGTTTATCGAGGGCTGGCGCTCGTTCAACTATGTCTTCCTGGTAGTTTATCCATCTGAGCGCGCCGAACAGGTGTATGCCCTGCTGGGCCCCTACGCCGACCCGACCTGGGCCACTCGCCACGCTCTCGAAGTGGCTCAAAACGAAGCCCAAACCCTGAGCGGCATAGATCAGTTCTTCGCCTGGTTCAACGTTGGCACCAGTTATGTTAATTTACAGCAATACGCCGATGCAGCCTCTGCCTATGATTACGCCCTGGGCAGCCTGTATCCCAACCTGGGAGAAACTATCTTGCGTCCCTACCGCATGTTATGGTATCAGACTTGGCCCTATTGGGCTTACTATTACACCGGGCGCTATCAAGACGTGATCAACCTGGCCAATACCACCCTGTATGAGACCATCAGCGAGCCGGTGCTGGAAGAGAGTTTCTATTGGCGCGGGTTAGCACGCCTGGCTTTGGGTGACCTGCAAGGCGCTATAGATGATTTCCGTCAGTCGGTGCGCCTGAACCCCAACTTTTCCCCCGGCTGGGAGCAACTCAAACAATTAGGAGTGGAGAACTGAAGCATGCCCACGATCCTTCATTTTGCCGATGCCCATATAGACATCGCCAATTATGGCCGCCACGACCCCCAGAGCGGTTTACCGATACGCGTGATGGATTTCCTCAAGTCGTTGGACACCATCGTGGATACGGCCATCCAAGAGAAGGTGGACCTGGTGCTCTTCGCTGGCGACGCTTATAAGGATCGCAACCCGGCTCCCACTTTTCAGCGCGAGTGGGGCCGACGCATCATGCGTCTCTCGCGGGCCGGCATCCCCACCCTGCTCCTGGTGGGCAACCACGACCTGGCGCCTTCCCTGGGGCGCGCCCACGCCCTGGAAGTCTTCGATACCCTGGAGGTGCCTTATGTGCGCGTGCTGGATAAGCCCCTCTTGCTTAAGTCCGAAGACCTGTGGGGGCTGCCGTTGCAGGTCATAGCCATCCCCTGGATTTCCCGTTCGGGCATTCTGGCTGCCTTGAGCCTGAGCGCGGCTGAAACCCATAAGATTCACGAACAAATCGAAGCGCGGCTGACGCATATCGTTCAAACCTGGGTGGATGAAGCCGACCCCAACCTGCCGCTGGTCTTAACCGCCCATGCCTCCGTGCAGGGAGCGAAATATGGCGGTGAGCGCACTGTGATGCTGGGAAGCGATCTGGTGCTACCCCCTGCACTGGTGCGCCATCCTCGCCTGGACTATGTCGCCCTGGGGCACATCCATAAACCACAAAACCTCAATGAAGGAGCTCACCCTCCCGTGATCTATCCGGGCTCAATTGAACGGGTTGACTTTGGTGAAATTGAGGATGAAAAATACTTCGTTATTGCTCACGTGGAACGTGGGCAGGCTCAAGTGGAATGGCGCCGTTTAAATGACATCCGTCCCTTCATTGACCGCTATCTACGCTTGGAGCGCCAGGAAGACATCCCGCGCCAATTAGAAGAGGCTTTGCCACCTGCCGAACAAATGCAAGGTTCGATCGTGCGCCTGGTACTGGAATACCCACACCAATGGGAAACGTTCATTGACGAAGCGGCCTTGCGGCGGCGCGCTGCCACCGCCCTGGAGTTCCATCTGATTAAACGCCCTCAGAGGGAAACCCGCATCCGTCTGCCGCAGGGGCAAGCGGTGGGCAGTCTCAGCCCGCTGGAACTGCTGGAGTTATATTGGCGCGCCACCCATATGCCGCCTGAAGATGTCCAACAACTATTGAAACTGGCTCAAGAAATCGTCGAACAAGCCGAAGAGGATTGAGGCGGAGGTGCATGACCATGATTCCCCTGCATCTGAAAATCAGCGGCTTCCTGTCCTATTGTCAACCGGCCGAACTGAACTTTGCCACCTTCGATCTGGCCTGCATCTCGGGTGTCAACGGGGCTGGCAAGTCCTCTTTGTTAGATGCTATCACCTGGGCCCTTTTTGGGCGAGCGCGGCGGCGGGATGACGCCCTGGTCAACACGCGCTCAGTAGCGGCTGAGGTGGCTTTCATCTTTGCCTATGAAGGGAATATCTACCGCGTCCAGCGCGCCCTGCAGCGGGGTAAAACCTCCTCTCTCGAATTCCAACTTTGCCAGGCTACCCCGCAGGAACTCGACCTGGACCAGATCACTTCTTCGGCCATCCCCTGGAAACCCCTCACCATGCGCACCTTGCGCGAGACTCAAGCGCGCATCGAACGCACCTTGCGCCTGGATTATGATACCTTCGTCAACGCCTCGTTTATCTTACAGGGCAAAGCGGATCAATTTACCCAACTTCAACCCGCAGAGCGCAAGCAAATATTGGCTTCCATCCTGGGCCTGGAGGTTTGGGAGGTTTATCGCCAGCGCGCCGCCGAGCGGCGCAAGGCCACGGAGAGGGAAAGCGACGCGCTGAAGGGTCAGATTGCGGGCATCGAAGAAGAACTGGCAGAGGAACAGCAGCGCAAGACGCGCCTGGAAGAGGTGGAAAAGCAATTGGAAGACCTATCGCGGAGGTGCCGCGCCCAGGAAGAATTGCTAGAGAACTATCGCCGTACCCTGGCAATCCTGGATGAACAATGCAAGATAGTGGACGAATTACGCCGCCAACTGGAAGACGAGCAAAAAAGCCTCGAAGAGCAGAAAAAATCGTTGACCGAGCGCAAACAAGAACGCCAACAAATGAACCAAATCCTGGCTGAAGAAGCCCAAATTCAGGCCGCCTATCAGGCATGGCACCAGTCGCGGGAGGATGTGAAAGATTGGGACGATCTGGCCAAAAAATATCGTCAGCAAGAGCAACGCCGGCGGCAACCCCTGGACATCATTAACGCCGAACGTGCCCGCCTGATGGAAGAAAAGCGCGCCCTGGACGAAAAACTGGCTGAAATCACCACCCAGCAGTCCGCATTGGAAAGTCTCCAGGCTCAGATAACCGCCAACCAGGAAGCCTTAAAGCGCCTCGAAGAGCACCTAGAGCAACGCTTGCAACTGGAAGCAACCCTGAATGAGGCGCGTCAGCGGCAGGCTCAAATCGAAGCAGAAAATCCCCTGCTAAAAAAGGAAATGGAAACGCTTAAAGGGCGTATTGACCGCTTGCGAGAAAACCTGGAAGAAGCAGTCTGCCCCACCTGCGGTAAACCCCTCAGCCTGGAGGAGCGCCAGACACTGATCACATCTCTGGAAACTCAGGGCAAGGAGATAGCGGAGCGATACCGTGCCAATAAGGCGTTTTTAATAGAAGTCGAAAATCAAATACGAGAATGCGAGCGTCTAATTGCCGACCTAAGCCATATAGAGGCCGAGCAAAAGCGCCTGTGGGAAAAGATCGCCAGCATGCAAACCCAGGCGGAAACTATCCAGCAAAACCTCCGTCAATGGGAAGCCAACGAAGCGCCACGCCTGGCGCAGATCAACCAGGCCCTTCAGGACGAGACCTATGCCCCCGAAGCACGCAAACTGCTGGCTCAGATTGATGCTGAGTTGAAAGCTATCGGCTATGACCCTGAGGCTCACGAAGCTGCCCGCAAAGCCGAAAAAGAAGGACGTTCGAGCGAAGAGCGCCTGCGCGCCTTGGAAAAGGCGCGCGCAGCCCTGGCCCCGCTGGAAAAACACATTGCCGACCTGGAAAGCCAAATTTCCACGCGGGAAGAAAACCTGGCGCGACGTCGGGCCGAATTCGAAGAGCGCGCCGCTAAACTGACTGCCGCTCAAGCCCAGGCGCCCGATATTTATGCTGAAGAGCGCAAACTGGCGCATCTGCGGGAACAAGAGAACCAGAAACGCATAGAATTCGGGCAATGGAAACAAAAAGTAGAGGTGTTGGAGAAATTGCGCCAGAAGCGCCAGGCGCTGGAGGCCCAACTTCAGGAGTTGGCTCAGCGCATCGCCCAATACCGGCAAATCGAGCGTGCCTGCAGCATGGAGGGTGTGCCAGCCTTGCTAATCGAGCACGCCATCCCCCAGATTGAAGCCCGTGCCAATCTCCTCCTGGATCGCCTCACACGCGGCAATATGTCGGTGCGCTTTCTGACCCAGCAGGCTTATAAAGATCAGCGCCGCGACGACCTGAAGGAAACCCTGGACATCCAGATCTGCGATAGCGCTGGCGTTCGCCCTTATGAGATGTTCTCGGGAGGGGAAGCGTTTCGCATTAACTTTGCCATCCGTTTGGCGCTCTCCGAGGTGTTGGCTCAACGGGCTGGGGCGCGCTTGCAAACCCTGGTGATTGATGAGGGCTTCGGCAGCCAGGACGCCGAGGGCCGCCAGCGCCTGGTGGAGGCGATAAACCTCGTGCGTCAGGATTTTGAAAAAATACTGGTGATCACCCATCTGGATGAACTCAAGGATCAATTCCCCACGCGCATCGAGGTGGAAAAAACCAGCGATGGCAGCCGTATTCGAGTGGTTTAAACTTTTTACCCTGAGGTTTACCCTGTAACCTACAATGATCATTTTAGAGACGCAACAGGTAACCAAGATTTACAAAATGGGCGATGTCACGGTCTCAGCCCTCAATGGCGTGGATTTTTGTGTGGAGCGGGGTGAGTTCGTCGCCATCATGGGGCCATCGGGATCAGGCAAATCCACCTTGCTACACCTGTTAGGCGGGCTGGACACCCCCACCTCGGGCGAGGTAATCGTCGCCGGACAAGCGCTCTCGCGCCTGAGCGATGACCAGATTACCCTCTTTCGCAGGCGTAAAATTGGCTTCATCTTCCAGTTTTATAACTTGCTCCCCACGCTCAGCGCCGCCGAGAACGTTGCCTTGCCCTTATTGATTGACGGTAAACCCTTCAGCGCCCACCGCCAACGTATTGGCGAATTGCTCAACCTGGTGGGCTTAGCCGATCGGGCGCGGCACCTGCCCGATCAACTCTCCGGCGGCGAGCAGCAACGGGTAGCCATTGCCAGGGCATTCGTCAATAACCCCGAAATCGTGCTGGCCGACGAACCCACCGGCAACCTGGATTCGCGCGCCGGCCAGGCTATCCTGGAACTGCTGGCGCGCGCCCGCCGTGACCTGGGGGTGACCATTGTTATGGTGACTCATGACCCTCGCGCTGCCTCCTACGCCCAAAGAGTGGTTTTCCTCAAGGACGGCCAGATTATCCACAGCCTGCAAGGCCCGAATGGCAATGGAGTGGCGGTCACCCGCATCGTCGAAGTCATGGCCAGGTTAGAGTTATGAGAATCAGGGTGGCAAGGGTTTAAATGCCACGCGCTCCTTGAGCCGTGACGCGTAGCCTGTAACAATGAGCCTCTTTGACCTATGCTCGCAATCCCGCCTTTGGTCTCCCTCTTCCTTGCCTGGCGCAACCTGCGCCTCCACAAAGGTCGCACCCTGCTGACCATGCTGGGGATCACCCTTGGCGTGGCCGTGGTCCTGGCAATCCAGGTGACTAATCAAAGCACCCTGGACTCGATCCGTCATCTGTTCGAGCGCGCCTCGGGCCAGGCTAACCTGGTGGTGACCTCAAACAACCCCGGCGCAGAACGGCTGGATGCGGGCATCCTTGCCCAACTGGAGCGATCTCCAGGCGTTGAGGTGGCTGCCCCCTCGGTGCATGTGCAAACCTTGCTTGCCAGCGAAGCCCAATCCTGGCAGATTGCCTTTACGATGACTGGCATCGCCGAGGGCAACATGCTTTTGCTCTATGGCATAGACGCCGATCTCGACCCTCAGGTGCGTTATTACAAATTCTCAGCCGGGCGGATGTTGCGCCCCGGAGAATATGAGGTGGTACTCCCTCAAAAGTACGCCGAAGACAAAGGGTTGCACTTGGGCGACGACCTGAGCCTGCTCATCCCCCAAGGGACAGCGCGGCTGAAAATCGTTGGCCTGCTGGCAGAGGAAGGGGTTGCCTTGCTCAACGGCGGCGTGGTTGCTTTTGCCCCCCTGGGTGTGGTGCAAGATTTATTCGAAATCGGGGAACAGGTGGATGAGGTGGCGCTGCGATTACGGCCTTCCATCAGCGAAAACCCCAAAGCCCTGGAAGAGGCCAAGCGCAGCCTGAGTCAACGCCTGGAGGGAAGGGCTGAGGTGCTCTATCCCGGAGCGCGTGGGCAACTGGTCAGCCAGATGATCGCCACTTACCAATTGGGGCTATCTTTCTTTTCGAAGATCGCCTTGTTCGTGGGGGCTTTTCTGGTTTATAACACCTTTTCCATGAGCGTGGTGGAGCGCAGCCGCGAAATCGGGATGTTACGCGCCATCGGCGTGCGGCGCTGGGGCGTGATGCGCATCGTGCTGGCCGAGGCGCTGATCCTGGCGGGGGTGGGTTCGGCCCTGGGACTGGGCCTGGGGATGATCCTGGCCAGTGGTCTCATGATGCTCGTGGGGCAAGCGACCCTGACCATCGAAAGCCTGGGTCACATTCCCTGGCAGGGTTTATTGCAGAGCCTGGGGATTGGCCTGGGGATGACCCTGAGTTCAGCCTTGCTGCCTGCCTTCCAGGCAGCCCGCATCTCCCCCCTGGAAGCCTTGCGGGTGCGCCTCCGTTCGGTGGAGCGGGTGCGGCCAGTGGTGTGGATCAGTGGCCTGGCCTTGCTATTCGTCTCCTGGATGGTGCTTTACCGCATACCCTGGCGTGATGCGGTCTTGTTTCCCGTGGGCAGCACGACCATCATCCTGGTCTTATTCGGCGCCACGCTGACCGTGACCCTGGCCAGCAAAGCGCTGGAACGCCTCTCCCGCCCCCTGGCGCTTGCCCTATACGGAAATGAAGGCGCACTGGGTTCGGCCAATGTGCGCCGTTCAGCCAGTCGCACCGCGCTGACCGTGGCTTCGTTAATGATCGCCCTAACCATGATCATCAGCATCCATTCGATGGCTTTTTCCTTCAAACAGGATATGAACTCCTGGATAACCAATGCCCTGGGGGGCGACCTGTATGTGCGCTCGCCGATTCCCATGCGTTTATCCTTCATCCGTCAATTGCTGGCATTGCCTGGCGTGCAGATGGTGACCCCGGTGCGCATCTTGCTGGTGCGTATTGCCCCGCGTTCCCTGCCATCTGATCTCTCAGCCAGCGATAGCCTGCATTTTACCGCCATTGAACCGCGCACCTACCGTCAGATCGCGGATATGGAGTTCGTATCTGTCCAGAAAGATACCGACACCAGTTGGGCGCGCCTGGAAAAAGGGGATGCTGTGTTTATTTCTAGTGTGATCGCCGAACGCTATCACCTGAATGTGGGAGATAATCTGTATTTACTCACACGTCGCGGTGAACATGCTTTTGAAGTGGCGGCGGTGGTCATTGACTTCACCGGTCAGGGTCAGGTGGTCTACGGTACCTATGCTGACCTGCAGCGCTGGTTCGGCGAAGACGGGGCAGACCGCTTTACGGTCAAAGTGGCGCCGGGCTTCTCGGCCGAAAGCACTGCTCAGGTCATCCAGGAGCATTATCAATCACGGCGTCATATCAGCGTTCAGACGACCGAAGCCTTCCGCCACAGCATCATGAATCTGCTGGATCAGGTATTCCGCCTGTTCGATGTGCTCAGCCTGATTGGGATGATCATTGGCGCCCTGGGGGTGATTAACACCCTAGCGATGAACGTCATCGAGCGCCAGCGGGAGATCGGCGGCTTGCGCTCTCTAGGGATGACTCGCCGCCAGGTGCTGCGTATGGTGTTGGCCGAGGCTCTGGCTCTGGGCGTGATTGGTGGAATCTACGGGCTGGCTAGTGGTCGTTTCGTGGGCCAGGTTATGGTTATGGGCATGAACATGATGGTGGGTTATAATTTAACTTATCGTTCCAGCCCGCAACCCTTTATCGTGGGAGCATTTATCGCTCTGGTGGTGGCACAACTGGCAGCCTACCTGCCCGCACGCCGCGCCGCGGGGGTAAACATCGTAGAAGCCATCAAACATGAATAAAGCCACTGTTATGCATATCCCGCATTGAAGTATATTTGAAATGATGAGCAGAACCCGCTACATCCTTGGCATCATCCTTGTCGTCCTATTGGTAGTTTTGGGCTATTGGGGCTATCAAAACTACCTGGCGCCATTACCGCCAACGCCCACCCCCCAGCCGTCATCCGCAGGGGCTGAAACAGCGCCCCTGGTCGTCTCGGCGGAGGGGCAGGTCGTGCCCGTGAACTATGTGCGTTTGGGGTTTGACGTGGCGGGAACGGTGGAAGAGGTCTTCGTTAAAAAAGGCGAAAACGTTCACGCAGGCCAAGTCATTGCCCGCCTCAAGAACCGAGAACAGGTCGAGGCAGCTATCACTGCTGCCAAACTGGAATTGCTCTCGGCTCAACAGGCTCTGGATGCCCTGTATAAAAACGCCGAGGTGAATGAAGCCCAATCTCTCAAAGCCATCGCCGATCTGCGCGATGCCGTACGTGATGCTCAGCGACGCCTGAATAATCTGCTCTCCCCTGCGGAACAGACGGATATCGAACAAGCCCGCGCCAACGTCGCCATCGCCAGAGAGAAAACGAAGAAAGCCCGCGAAGACTATGAACCCTACGCAAAAAAGCCAGAAGACAACCTGGTGCGCGCCACGTTGTTGAGCAAGAAAGCCCAGGCGGAAGAAGAATATGAAGCCGCCGTGCGTCACCTGAACAATTTATTGAGCGGTGCCAACGAAATTGATGCCGCTCAGGCTGAAGCCGAACTGGCTCTGGCACAAGCGCAATTGGCTCTGGCTCAGACGAACTATGGCGAATTAGAAAATGGCATTGACCCTGATACCTTAGCATTAGCCCAGGCGCGCCTGGAAAACGCTACCGCCCAATTGGCCGCGGCTCGGGCCGCGGCCGACAACCTGGAACTGCGCGCCCCGTTCGCGGGCACCCTGGTGGTCAACGACCTGAAGGTTGGCCAATATGTGCTGCCGGGTACGCCGCTGGTGATCCTGGCCGACCTCTCAGGCTGGCAGGTGGAAACCACCGATTTGGCAGAGGTGGATGTGGCGTTACTCCAGCCAGGCATGAGCGCCAAGATCACCTTGGACGCCTTTCCTGGAAAGGAGTTCAGCGGGGTCATTCGCCTGATTGACATGTTGGGTCAGGAGCGACGCGGGGACATGACCTACACCGTGACCCTGGATTTTGACCCTGGTGACCTTCCCGTGCGCTGGGGGATGACCGCCTATGTGGATATCCCCATCCCTTGAGCGGGAAGGCCACCCTCAAACTCCGAACTGGCCCAACCCAAAGCCGGCGTCCCTTTTCTCAATTAGGGCTTGCTCATTGCCAACCAGTCATCCGCGATCCTGAGCCAGGGTGATCTGAGGCGCTCACGCCTGCCCGCGCAACCCCAAGCAAACCCGGATTATTTAAGCATGGGCATCTTGATGCCAAATTTCCTGGCGGTTTCGATGGCGAGTTCATAGCCCGCATCAGCATGCCGCACAACACCTAAGCCGGGGTCGGTGGTGAGCACGCGCTCCAAACGGCGCGCCGCCTCGGGTGTGCCATCGGCGACGATCACCTGACCGGCATGCTGGCTAAATCCAATGCCGACCCCTCCGCCATGGTGGAAAGACACCCAGGTTGCCCCGCCCACAGCGTTAATCAAAGCGTTGAGGATCGGCCAGTCGCTGATCGCGTCCGAGCCATCTAGCATGTTCTCCGTTTCGCGGTTAGGAGAGGCTACCGATCCGGCGTCCAGGTGGTCGCGCCCGATCACGATGGGGGCTTTGAGAATGCCCTTAGCGACCATCTCATTGAATTTGAGGCCAGCCTTGACGCGTTCGCCGTATCCCAACCAACAAATCCGCGCTGGGAGACCCTGGAAAGGCACCTTCTGGCGCGCCATTCTTAACCAACGATGCAGGTGTTCATCCTGCGGGAAAAGTTCCATCACGGCTTCATCAGTGCGGTAAATATCCTCAGGATCGCCGGAAAGTGCCACCCAACGGAAAGGACCTTTCCCCTGGCAGAAAAGAGGGCGGATGTACGCAGGCACAAAGCCCGGAAACTCGAAGGCATCGGTCACGCCCCAATCATAGGCACGCTGGCGGATGTTGTTGCCGTAATCGAACACCTCGGCGCCTCTGCGTTTGAACTCCAACATAGCCTGGACATGGCGCGCCATGGATTCCATCGCCCGTTTCTCGTATTCTCTGGGATTGGTGCGTCTGAGTTCCTCAGCCGCGGTGACGCTTAACCCCGTGGGTACATACATGAGCACATCATGAGCGGGCGTCTGGTCGGTGACCACATGTGGGGTGACCCCGCGCATCACCAATTCGGGATAAATGTCAGCCGCGTTGCCGATCAGCCCTACCGATTTGGGGATCTCCTTCTCCAGGCATTCTTCCACGATGGTCATGGCTTCTTCCAGGTTATCCACCACCGTATCCACGTAGCCAATTTCCAGGCGGCGTTGGGCACGCTGGGCGTCCACCTCGACGATCAGTCCCACACCCTCGTTCATGGTGATAGCCAGAGGTTGAGCGCCCCCCATGCCGCCCAGACCGGCCGTGAGCACAAATTTCCCCTTCAGCGAAGACCAACCGCGGGCGCGCGCAGCCCCGGCGAATGTCTCATAGGTGCCCTGCAGGATCCCTTGGGTGCCGATATAAATCCAGGAACCGGCTGTCATCTGGCCAAACATCATCAGCCCTTTGGCGACCAACTGGTCAAAGTGCTCCTGGGTAGCCCAGTGTGGCACCAGGTTCGAGTTGGCAATCAGCACGCGGGGGGCATCCTTATGGGTTTTGAAGATCGCCACCGGTTTGCCGGATTGCACTAACAGGGTCTCATCGTCCTCCAGATTCTTCAGCGCCTCCAGAATGGCGTCAAAGCATTCCCAATTGCGGGCAGCCTGACCGCGACCGCCATAGACCACCAGGTCTTGCGGACGTTCAGCCACCTCGGGATCGAGGTTGTTCTGAATCATGCGATAAGCGGCTTCCGTGAGCCAGGATTTACAGGTGAGTTGAGTCCCTCTAGGGGCACGTACTACGCGTTGCATAGTTATCCTCCTCCATCAGAAAAATTTATGAACCTCATCCTCCCAGATATGCAGCCTTTACGCGAGGGTCATTGGCTAATTCCTGTGGGTGACCTTCCAGGACAATATGACCATTTTCCATAACATAGGCGCGGTTGACGATCTTTAAAGCCTCGAAGGCATTTTGCTCAACCAATAAAATACTGACTTGATGCTCTCTCAGTTCCTGAATGATCTGAAAAACACGCTTGACCAGGATAGGCATCAAGCCCATTGAAACTTCATCAATTAAGAGAAGGCGAGGCCTGGACATAAAGGCCCGACCAATAGCAAGCATCTGCTGTTCGCCTCCGCTCAGTGTTTTCGCCACTTGCTTACGCCTCTCAGACAAAATGGGGAAAAGTTTATACACAAGTTCCATCTGTTCTGCAATGGCTGTCTGGTTCTGGAGATAAGCACCCAGGCGCAGGTTGTCTTCCACACTCAAGTCCCGAAAGAGGCGACCGCCCTCCGGGACAATCGCTACGCCTCTTTCCACCCTTTCCCAGGGAGCAAGATGAGTAATGCGCTCTCCATCAAGGGCGATCTCGCCTGAGGAGGGCTTTATCCAGCCTACCAGGGTTTTTATTAACGTGCTTTTGCCGGCTCCATTTGCTCCCAAAACCGCCACAATTTCACCCTCTTTAACAGAGAGCGAAACCTCATGCAACACTTCAACCTGGCCATAGCGAACGTGGAGTTTTTCTACTGATAACATTTTCGTTTACTCCTGACCCAGGTAGGCATTGATAACCTTCTCATTATTCTGGATCTCAGCCGGAGTGCCCTGGGCAATTAATTCTCCCTGGTTGAGAACCACAATGCGGTGACACAAGTTCATGGCAAAGCGCATGTTATGCTCAATAAGAATGACCTGAATACCCTGGCGGAAGAGATAGCGGATTAATTCTAAGAGTTCCGTCGCCTCCTGAGATACCAGGCCGGCGGCGGGCTCATCCAGCAAGAGCAATTTCGGCCGCGTAGCCAGGGCCCGCGCGATCTCCAAACGCCGCTGTAAGCCAATGGGTAACCTGGACGCCGGAGAGTCTCGATATTCTATCAGATGCGTGATGGCCAGGATTTCCTCTACTTTGCTCAGATTGTCTGGGGTCCTATACCTCTCAACCAGAGCCCTGGGTGTAGGATAATAAGGCATCCCCAATCCCGCCAGGACATTTTCTTCAACTGTTAGGGTAGCAAAAGGTTTGATGATCTGGAAAGTGCGCGCGATGCCCAAGCGCACAGTTTGATCGGGGCGAAGATGATGGATGAGTCTCCCATCATAGATGACTCTACCGCTTGTGGGGGTCAGGAAGCCGGAAATGATATTGAACAGGGTGGTTTTACCGGCCCCATTTGGGCCAATTAAACCCAAGATTTCATCGCGGGTTTGAAACGAAACCTCCTTCAACGCTCGTAGGCCCCCAAACCAGTGGGAGACATGGTCTACTTCAAGAGATGGCATGGCGCTTCCTCCCTAGCAAAGGCTTGAGAACCTGATAGAGTCGGTTTAATTGCTGCCATAACCAGCTCTCGTTACCGAGCAACCCCATGGGTTGGAAGAGCATCATCAATACCAGGATAGCACCATAAAAGGTGAAGCGATAATCCTGAACAAAACGCAACCATTCTGGGGTTAACCTTAGGAGAATCGCACCAATAATCGGACCGCGCAGCGTTCCAATCCCTCCAAAAATAACCATCGAGAGCATGCCAATCGACTCGACAAAGACAAAATTGTCCGGAAAGACACTGCCCAGGAAGTGGGCATATAAAGAGCCCGCCCCTCCAGTCAAGGCCGCGCTGATACCGAAGGCATAGATTTTATATCGCGCCGGGTTTACCCCAACTGAGGCCGCGGCGTCTTCATTGTTGCGGATGGTCTGAAACGCCAGGCCACTCCAGGTTTTCGATAGATACCAGCACACCCCGAGGGTTAGCGCCGCGTAGATGCTCGTGAGGATTAAATATGGCGCGCCTCCCCGAAAAGTCAAGCCCAAAAGAGTAGGGGCAGGGATATTAACCAATCCCAACGCTCCACCAAAGAAATCCACGTATTTAAATACCGAAACCACCACAAAATTAACCCCCATGGTAGCCAGAACCAGAAAGTCGTGTCGCACACGTAAACTGGGCAAGCCCAGAATAGTGCCAATCAGGCCAGTGATAACGATAGCCGCCAGAAAATCTACCCAGAAAGGCAGCCCATAGCGCACAGCCAGCACAGCCGAAGTGTAGGCGCCGATGCCCAAGAAGGCCGCATGCCCCAGAGAAATCTGCCCTGCAAAACCGGTAAGGATATTTAAACTCAGCGCCAGGGAGACGTAAATAGCCACGAAGGTGAGGATTGTCAGAGTATAACCGCTGGTCATGGCTCACTCCCGCCCTAATAAACCATTGGGTCGAAACATCAGCATCAGGATCAGAACTAAGAAGGCGATCGAATCCCGAGGCAGGATATAGCCAATCGAAGCCACCATGAAATTTTCCACAATAGCCAAAAGCAGGCTGGCCAAGATTGCGCCAGGTAAACTGCCCATACCCCCTAAAACGGTGATGATGAAGGCTTTGTAAGAGGGAAGGTCGCCCATTGTAGCGAAGACGCTATTGTTATACACTCCCACCAGCACCCCCGCCGCACCCGCCAACGCAGAACCAAAAAAGAAGTTAGCCGCGATGGAGCGATTGAGGTTAATCCCGACCGCGGCCGCCATCTCCCTGTCCATGGAGGCAGCCTGCCAGGACAACCCCAAACGCGTGCGAGTGAGGAGCAAATAGAGCAGGGTGAGCAGGGCCAGGGTGATCAACAAAATGAGGACCTGTTTCGAAGTCAACGAGAACCAAGCGGTCTTAATGGCAGGGAGGCCTGCCCCTGCAGCAGGAAAGGCACGCTGGTATGGCCCCATTAAGAAATCCTTCTGCAAGAGATCGGTGAACATGACGAACAGCCCCACGCTGGCAATCAAGGGCACAGTACGGGGAGCGTTCAAGAGATAGAAATATGTTGAGCGATAAATCACAACCCCAAAGGCGCCGCTGATCAACATGGCACAGATGAGAGCCAACCAAAAGTTGCCCATCCAGGAATACACCAAAACGCCAACGAAGGCGCCCACCGTATAGACACTGGCATGGGCAATATGCAAGACCTTCAGCACCCCATAAACCATAGTCAAGCCAGCCGCCATCAGAATATAGGTACAGGCAAGGATGAGAGCATTAGAGAGGTTTTGTAAAATTGGCATACTTCCTCCGTTAAATTGGGGGCAGTCCTTTGACTGCCCCCTAATGCTTCTTGCTCTGCTTATGGCTTGACCAGGCTCTCGTCGGTAAACTCGTGATAGAGGTGGAAAGCGCCATCCTTGACTATTTGAGAAGAAATTGGTCGGACAACCTCGCGGTCAGGGGTGTAGTACCAGAATGGACCGCTGGCAACATCCTCGAAATTCTTCAGATTTGCAATGGCTGCGACGATAGCCTGAGGTTCTGTCGAACCCGCGGTATTGATGGCATAAGCCAGGACCATTACTGCGTCAAAGGCCGAAGCCCCTACCATGTCAGCATCCTCACCATAGGTGGATTTATATTGCTCCAGGAAGAGGCGGGTCATCGGCCGCTCTGAATCGCGATTCAGGTCGGTGGTGATAATCACGCCTTCCGCGGCTGGGCCAGCGAGTTCGATGAACTTGGGAGAATCGTAGCCCTCCTGACCAATGATGGGGATCGTCAAGCCCTCATCTTTAGCCTGGCTGACGAGATTCGCCGCCTCGTTATAATAACCTGTGGCGTAGACAGCCTCTGCACCTGAGGCCTTAATCTTGCCAATGATTGGGCGGAATTCTGTCTCTCCCAAAGGATACTTCTCTTCTAAAACAATCTCTAAGCCCAGGTCGGTCGCATGTTGCTTGAAACCCTCGGTCAGCGAAATGCCGAAGTCGTTATCTACGGTAAGAATTGCCACTTTCTTGACATTCAGCACTTTGCCAACCAGTTCCGCCCCTACCCGCCCCTGGACCGTAGCCAGAGTGCCGATGCGGTAGATCATATTCCCGGTTTTGGTAATCTCCGGATGAATGGCATAAGCCGAGAGCATTGGGACGCTTGCCTCCTGGAAAATGGGAGCAGCCGCGCGCGTCGCCCCAGAGTACGAGCCGGAAATTCCAGCCACTACCTTATCCTGTTCGATCAATTTGCGCGCAATTGCCGAAGCCTGATCCGGCTTAGCCGCATCGTCGTAGTAGACCAATTCCAGCGGACGACCAAGAACGCCACCTTTTTCGTTGATGACTTTAACCGCCAATTGCGCCGATTGCAGCGCGCTTGTTCCATCAGCCGCTGCAAAGCCCGTGGTAGGAGAGAAGAAACCGACCTTGATCGGTTCAGCAGCCACCGCGGGTGCCTGGGTGGGTGATTCTGTAGCCGGCTGGGCTGCCTCAGTTTGCTGGACGGTTTCAGGGGTGCTGGCTGGTGTTGAGGTGGCTTGCGGCGCGCAGGCAACCACCAGCAAAGCGAAAAGGGTTAGGGCGATTCCAAGAGCAGCAAGTTTGGCTTTCATAGTAACCTCCTTGAAAGGGTAGTGTGATGATGTGTAATGGTGATGTGATGGAGAATCCTGGATTAATTCCGCAATGTCTCACCTCCTTCCCCTATGAAATAACCGCCGATTTCCTGGGTCTCTTCTTCTGCCAATTGTTGAATACGAAATGTATATTCTTTGCCCAGATGAATAGCCAGATACCAAACTGCGGGATATTCATGACCTTCCAGCAGGGTGTAGGTAAGCCGCTCAATGTAGAAAGCCGACTGACCTGGGTGTGCCTTGAGAAGCGCAGCCTCTTCCTCATTAAGCCAGTGCGCTTCAATGGTATGGATAGCACGAATAAGAGGAAGATGATATTTGTGGATCAGCAACTGGTGGATAGACTGGTGAACGAGATCCTCCTCCATCAGCCCTGGGCACAGTTTTTGGTGGAGATAACGCCGCTCATAGACAATGGGTTGATCATTGATGGAGCGCAGGCGGGCGATATAGATAATAGGCTCACCTTTATTGACTTTCAAGCGGTGAGCCAGAGCGGAATTGGCCGCCAGAAGCCTGCGTTCAAGCAGGGTGGTTTTAGGTTGTTGATGTTGACGAGCGATTTCTTCATTGAAATTGCTGAGGCGTAAAAAGGGGCGGCTGCGCCAGGGTTCTTCAACCACATAGGTGCCCTGGCCCTGTTCGGTGCGCAGTAACCCTTCGTGCAACAGGGTGTTGATCGCCCGCCTCACAGTTCCCCGACTTAAGCCATATTCCTGACAGAGTTGCCATTCACCGGGGATTTTCGATCCGGGAGGGTATTCCCCTTTGAGGATACGCTGGCGCAGGATTTGGCTGAGTTGATAATGTTTGGGCAAAGGGCCAGGCCGCAACATGGGAAATAACCTTGTACAGATGTATATACAATATAGCCAAAATGAAGAAGATTGTCAAGGTTTAGTTTTTTCACTTTGGGAACGTTTGAACCTTTCACCCCTTCTACAGTTCGTGACTTAGCTCTCGACAATCTCTAAATTAGATCATCTCTACATACCCCAAAAGCGTTTTCCCTGGCAAACCGCTTCAAGCGTGGGTAAGACAACTGATAGCAGTTATACTACTCAGCGGGGCGAGGCACGACTTCAGTTACCACC
>JBBILY010000010.1:17327-31680 GCA_037444705.1 Chloroflexota bacterium
TTTAGGGGCACCCAATGGGGATGCAAGAGTTTCTTAACCTCCTCTGCAGGTATAATTAAAGAAGTTTGCACCCAGGCCTGGCTATTTAGGCTAAGGCCATAAACAAGGTTGTTGAAGCAACCCCATGCCTGCTGACGGGAACTTTTTGCCTGACAAACCTTGCCCCACAGCGCTTGAAATTCGCCTGCCTCTAAAGGTATCCGCGATAGATCAGGCCGTCCCCTACTCGCAATGATTGGAGCAGAATTGGCTCCCGCCGTCTTCCAATAGGTCGAATGACGACCCTCCATGCGTTTCTGTTTGAGAGTTTACGTATTACCCGACCTGGCGGCCAGCCGCTCGACCTGGGATCTCCTACAACGCGCTCTCTCATCGCGTATCTCCTGCTCAACCGCAGCCATCCCATAGACCGACGGCGATTGGCTTTCTTATTCTGGCCACACGTCACCGAATCGGCGGCACGGCGCAATCTGCGCCAGTACATCCACCACATGCGCATGGCGCTGGCACCCCTCGATCCTGAGGGCATATTATTACAAACCGACGGCGCAACCATTCGTCTCAACCCACAAGCCGAAATCGTGCTCGATGTGGAGACCTTCCAACAACTTTCTCACCCTGCCGCCTCATTGCCAGAATTAGAGGAAGCCCTCAGGATATACACAGGCGATCTCCTCGAGGACATCTACGATGACTGGTGTGCTGAAGAGCGTGAACGTCTGCATCGCCTCTGGCTGGAGGTGCTTGACCGCTACAGCAGGGCGCAATTGCAAGCAGGTCGCCTCTCCGAGGCCCTGAGTGCGGCGCAGAAATGGGCCAACGCCGAACCGTATGATGAAAATGCCATCCGCCGCCTGATGCAAATCTACGCCTTAAGCGGCGATCGCGCCCACGCCATCCAGGTCTACCAAACATTCGCTAAAATGCTGGCCGATGAGTTAGGTGCTGAGCCGCTCCCCGAAACCCAGTCGCTGGCGCGTTCGTTACAAAGTGGGGATCTGCACCTGCTCGAGGCTGACCAGGCAGAGCTACCGCCGCAACCCCGCCTATCGCCAACCCCTGCTGTGTCGCCAAAGGTGCCGTTAGTTAATCGTCAGCAAGAAATGAGGCAACTGGAAGAACTTTATCAGCAGGCTTGTGAGGGCAAAGGCAAACTGGTCCTGATCAGCGGTGAAGCGGGGGTAGGCAAGACACGTCTGATACAGGAATATCTGGCCTCTCACCCCGAGGTAAACGTGCACTACAGCATCTGCTATGAACTGGAAAGCAAGCAGCCCTTTGCCCCGATTCCTCAGGCTTAGGAAGCGCAACCATTCCTGCTCAAAATCTTGATGCAACACCGTGAGGCGGCGCCTCCATGGATGCGTGGACTTCTCATTCTTCTCCCTTCCGTCAGACGCTTGTTCCCATACCTGCCCTTACCAACCAGCGTTGAGCCACAGATGCTACGTGAAGCGCTAACGGCGGTGTTGCTTCAGATGAGTGAGGCCCAGGCCCCTTTGCATCTAATCCTGGATGATTTGCACTGGGCCGATGTCCCCACCTGGGAGTGGTTGGCAGGGCTGACGCGCCGACTTACGACCGTTCCTCTGCTCATCTTCGGTTTGTATCGCCCTGAAGACCTGCTCGGGGAGCGCCAGGAACTGCTGCGCCTGATCGAACGCAGCAACCTTGCCGCCTCACTCTCTCTACCACCTCTCAGCGCCGAGGATACGCTGCGCCTGGCAGCTCATCTTTACCCCTCGGCCGCTAAAGACACCATCCTGGGCGAGAGGCTCTATCACGACACTGAGGGGAATCCTTTTTTTATCATCGAGGCGATCAAAGCCATCCAGGAAGGCGGCGGCACAGGCCGATTCCCGTTGCTCACTGCCTCCATCCAACAAGTCATTCAAGCCCGGCTTGAGCGGCTCTCCTCCTCCAGTCGGGAGGCGCTCGGGGGTGCCGCCGCCATTGGACGTCCATTCTCGCTTTCACTTCTCCACAACCTGCTGGAACGCCCACGCGAGGAACTCATCGAAGAAATAGAAACCTGGCTCAAGCGCGGCCTGATCCACGAAGTGCGCCAGGGGTACGATTTTCGCCATGACAAAATCCGTCAGGTAGCCTACAACAGCCTGAGCCGCGCCCGCCGTGAATACCTGCATGGGCGCATCGCTGAAATGCTGGAAAACAGCCTGCCCCCGGCCGACGATGTTACCCTGGCTTATCACTATGCTCGCAGCGACCGCCCATTATCTGCGCTTCCATACCTGACGCGGGCCGGCGAGCATGCGCTGCAGTTGCGCTCCTACCACGAGGCGCGGCAATTCGGCTTGCAGGCCATCAACTTGCTGGGTCAGAGCGGGGGTGCCGCGCCACGCACGCAACGCATCGAAATCGGGTTGCAACTTGCCCAAGCCTATGCCTTCAGCGGAAACCTGAACCGCGCCGTTGAGATCCTCAACGAGACCGAGCATCTTGCCCACAGCGCCGCTGAGGAAAAGCAATTGGGACAAATCTTCCGCCGCGCGGCTCAATTTTTCTGGTTACGGGGTCAGGCAGCCACAGCCAGTGACTATGCCCGCCGCACCTTGCGCGCCGCTGAAGAACAAGAAGACTTCGAATTGCTCTCGGCTGCCCTGCGCATGTTGGGGCGCACCGCCATTGCTCTGGCGGCTTTCGATGACGCCATCGCCTATTTATTACGCCTGGTCAGTTTGCACGAGGAACGATCTGAAGTCTTACAAAGGCCCTTGCCTCAAGACCTGCCCATTGTGCTTGGCTATCTGGGGGTGGCCTACTCGCGGGTTGGCGCCTGGGAGCGCGCCTTCACCAGCGCCCAACGCGGGGTAGAGATGGCACGTCAACGCTTTGGCGATGAGCATGCCACCACATATTTTGCCCTGATGCAATTGGCAATGGTCCACGCTGGCAGCCGCGCCTGGGAGCACGCCCTGGAGAGCCTACAACCCATCCCCCACCTTAGCGAGGCAGAAATCACACCCCCGACCTATATGGCTACCGCCCTGCGGGGTTACGTCTTGGCACAAATGGGTCAGCACACAGCCGGCTTATCCCTGATGCGCCAGGCTATATCCTGGGCAGAACATCACGAACATCGAATTTTTCATTATCTGCCGCGTTTTTTCCTGGCTGAAGGGTTATTGCTGGGAAAACACATTCCCGAAGCCCGGCAAGAAGCCCAACATGCCCTGGAAGAGGCCCGTCAGGCAGAGAACCGCTGGGCGGTCGGGGTTGGATTGCGGCTGCTGGCCGAGATCAAAATGCATCAGTCCGACCCGCCCTGGACGGAGATCGAGACTCATCTATTGCAATCTATGCACACCCTGCGCCAAATCCGCGCCCGCCCAGACCTGGCTCGTACTTACCTCACCCTACGACGGCTGTATGACCGCGCCGGGCAAATTGCCTGGGCGGTGGATTGCCACTTCCGCGCCACCACGATCTTCGATGAACTTGGGATGGTGGAGGAGTTGCGTCAAGCCCAGGGACAGCCCGCTTATGAACGCCAGGGCGCGGTGGTCATCCCCGACCTGCCTTTACGCGGACCCAACGTGAAGGTGGACACGAAGAGAAACTAAGCCCATTAACGCTCCCATTGACGCTTCTTTAGCGCGGCTCGAATATAGTAAGGGGGAAAGGAATCCGTCTCATGCTGCGAGGTTTTAATAGCCAACTCAACCGTTCCACTTTGCCCAGTGGCGAGGTCCAACTGAGGGTGGAAAACCTGCAACTCAACTTCGGCGGTGTGGCCGCGCTGCTTGGGGTTGACCTGCAAGTGCGCCAGGGGCAGATTTTCGCCATCATCGGCCCAAATGGCGCCGGCAAGACCAGCCTGCTCAATTGCATCAGCGGCCTGTACCACCCTCAGCGCGGGCGCATTCTCTTCCGTAATGAGGCCGGTGAATTTGACCTGACGCGCCTCAAGCCTCATCAGATCGCCCGCCTGGGTGTGGCGCGCTCGTTCCAGAATATCGAACTCTTTCGCCATATGACCGTGTTGGAAAACCTACTGGCTGGCGCCCATGTCCATATGAAGAGTAATCTCTTTGCCAGCCTGTTATATTGGGGGCCCGCTCAGCGGGAACAAATTGAGTTTCGCCGTTTCGCCGAAGACATCATGGACCTGCTCGAAATTCAGCCCATCCGTAACAAAACCGTCGGGGCGCTCTCCTATGGTCTGCAAAAGCGGGTTGAATTGGGCCGCGCCCTGGCCATGCGCCCCGCCCTTTTACTGCTCGACGAGCCAATGGCTGGGATGAACACTGAAGAGAAAGAGGACATGGCGCGCTTCATCCTGGATGTGAACGAGGAGCATGGGGTAACCATTGTCCTCATTGAGCATGATATGGGGGTGGTCATGGACATCAGCGATCGCGTTGTGGCGCTGAACTTCGGCCAAAAAATCGCCGAAGGCACCCCAGATGAGGTGCGGAGCAATCCCGAAGTCATTGATGCTTATTTGGGCGAGGAGCACGCCGCCTTTCCCTTCCATCCCATGGCAAAGAGGACCTGAGCAAATGATCTCCACTCTCCGCAATTTTGATTGAGGCGCTTATGCCAGAAACTTTGCCGCAATGCCTTTTCGAACATGCACGACGTACGCCAAACAAGGCTGCCCTGCGCGAACGCCTCTATGGCATCTGGCAAACGCTCACCTGGCAACAGTACGCAGAGCATGTCAAATATTTCTCCTTGGGCCTGGTCAGCCTGGGCTTGCAACCCCAGGAGACGATCGCCATTATCGGGGATAACCGCCCCGAATGGACCATCGCCGAACTGGCTGCCCAGGCAGCGGGGGCAAAATCGGTTGGCCTGTACCAGGACTCCGTGGTGAGAGAGATTATCTATATCCTCAACCATGCCGATGTTACCTTCATCGTGGTTGAAGACCAGGAGCAGGTGGACAAAATTTTAGAGATATGGGGGGAACTCAAAGGCGTGCGTAAGGTCATCTACTATGACCCCAAGGGTTTGCGCAACTACACCGAGGACTTCCTGATGTATTTCCCTCAGGTGGAAGCCCTGGGGCGAGAATATGAAAAAGAACATCCGGGCTGGTTCGAGGCACAACTGGCACAAGGGAAAGGAGAAGATATTGCCATCCTCTCCACCACCTCTGGCACCACCGCCAACCCTAAACTGGCCATGCTCACCCACCGATCCATGCTCAGTATGGGGCGCAACCTGATGAAAGTAGACCCGCTCACCCCCGAAGACGAGTTTGTTTCCTTCCTGCCTTTGGCCTGGATCGGCGAACAAATGATGGTCATGTCCTGCGGGTTGCAGGTGGGGTTCACGGTCAACTTCCCGGAGGAGCCGGAAACCGTTCAGCACGACCTGCGCGAAATCGGGCCACAGGTGATGTTTAGTCCGCCGCGCATCTGGGAAAGTCTGGTAAGCCAGGTGCAGGTCAAAATCGAAGATACATCAGCCATCAAGCGTGCTTTCTATAACTGGGCTATGCCCATCGGTTATCGTATGGCTGACCTGCGCTTCCGCAAAGAGAAACCCTCCCTGCTCCTTCGTCTCCTCTACTTTCTGGCAGATTGGCTGGTCTTTCAGGAAATCAAAGACCAGTTGGGGTTGCGTCATCTCAAGCGCGCCTACACCGGGGGTGCCGCGCTTGGGCCAGATGTTTTTCGCTTTTTCCACGCCTTAGGCGTCAATCTGAAGCAAATCTATGGGCAGACAGAGATCAACGGCATCGCCGTCGTCCACCGCGATGGCGACATCAAATTTCAGACCGTCGGCACGCCCATCCCAGAGACCGAAGTGCGCATTGACGAGAGCGGCGAGATCTTGATGCGCTCGCCGGCGGTGATGGTGGGATACTACCGCAACCCTCAAGCCACCGCTGAAGCCTTGCGGGATGGCTGGCTGCATTCCGGCGATGCAGGCTACTTCGATGAAGACGGTCACCTAGTGGTCATAGACCGCGTTAAAGACGTGATGACCCTCCATGATGGCACCAAGTTCAGCCCCCAGTTCATCGAAAATAAACTCAAGTTCAGCCCTTACATCCGTGAAGCGGTGGTCTTTGGCGGTGATTGGCCCTTCGTCAGCGCCATGATCAATATTGATTTTGCCAATGTTGGCAAATGGGCCGAGAAAAACCAGATCGCCTACACCACCTACACCGACCTTGCGCAGAAGCCCGATGTCTATCGTCTGATCCGTAAACATGTTGAGCAAGCCAATGCAGACCTGCCCCCGGCGGCGCGCATTCAGCGTTTCCTGCTGCTACACAAGGAGTTGGACGCCGATGATGCCGAACTGACGCGCACGCGCAAGGTGCGCCGCCGCCTGATCGCTGAACGTTACGCTGACCTGATTTCAGCGCTCTACAGTCAAAGTTCCCATGTGGAGGTGGAAACCACCATCACCTACCAGGATGGGCGTACGGCCCGCCTGCAAACTCGCGTGGCCGTTGAAACCTTAAACAGTAAGGACTGAGGTTATGGAACTCTTCATCCAGTTGACCCTTACCGGACTGACCAATGGCGCCATCCTGGCTCTGGCAGCACTTGGTTTTGTGCTGATCTATAAATCCAGCGATGTCATCAACTTCGCCCAGGGAGAATTTCTGCTCATTGGCGCTTACGTGACTTATGCCATGATCGCCCAATTCGGTTTGCATTGGGCCCCAGGCATGGTGCTGACGCTGCTGATCGCCGTGGCTTTGGGGGTGTTGGTCGAACGACTGGTGCTGCGCCCAATGATTGGGGAACCGATCATTTCTATCATCATGGTCACCATTGGGCTATCCAGCCTGCTGCGGGCGATTGTCAGCGCCATCTGGGGCAATTTACCCCGGGCTTTTCCTGCCTTCATCCCCTCCCACCCTCTCAACGTTCTGGGAGCCACCATCGGCGCCGACCGCGTCTGGGCAATCGTGATTGCGGTGCTCATGCTTGCCCTGTTCACGCTTTTCTTCCGCCGCTCGAAAGAGGGAATTGCCATGCGGGCTGTGGCCGATGACCAGCCGGCTGCCTTGAGCATGGGCATTAGCGTCAGGCGTATCTTCGCCTGGGCATGGTCTATTGCCGCAGCCAGCGCCGCCATTGGTGGAGCGTTAGTGGCAAATATCGTCGGCGTTGGGCCAGAACTGTCGAACTTCGGCTTGCGTGTTTTCCCGGTGGTCATCTTGGGCGGGTTGGATTCCATCCCGGGTGCCATCCTGGGCGGAGTCATCATTGGCTTGCTCGAAACCTACACTGGCGGCTACATCGGTCAAGGGCTAAATCAAGTTTTACCCTTCATTGTCCTGATCATCATCCTGATGATTCGGCCTTATGGGTTGTTCGGGCAAGAGATCATCGAACGGGTGTAAGCCAAACCGCGGTTTGTTAATCAGGAGAGAGCATGATTTCCGGTATTTACCACACCACCTACCAAAAAGACATGGCGCTACGGCGCACCCCGGCCCAGAAAATCCGCCTGGCAATTTTGATCATTTTGCTGGTAGCCTTTCCCTTCTTCGCCGGGCGCTATTACCTGAATCTGGCTAACCAGATTGGGATTGCTGTCATTGGCGCCATCGGCTTGAATATCCTGGTGGGCTACACCGGACAGATCAGCCTGGGCCAGGGAGGTTTCATGGCCGTAGGCGCTTACACTGCCGGCATTCTCACGGCGCGCTATGGCGTGCCCTGGTGGGGCTCCACCCTCATCGCCTGCCTCGTCACTTCGCTGGTGGGGATGATTTTCGGCCTGCCCTCCCTGCGCCTGAAAGGGCTATATCTGGCCATTGCCACCCTGGCGGCACAAGTCATTATCCTCTGGGTAGTAACCCATTGGAAGGCTCTGACCGGCGGCGTGGAGGCCTTGGTCGTCCCCAGCCCGAAACTCTTTGGCATCAAGATGAACACCGATTTCAATTTTTATTGGGTGATCTGGGCTGGGGCCATCTTTACCACCATCCTGACGGTTAACCTCTTTCGCACCCATTACGGTCGGGCTTTCATCGCCATCCGCGACCAGGATATTGCCGCCTCGGTGATGGGGGTGGATTTATTCCGCTATAAATTACTGGCATTTGCCATCTCATCCTTCTTCGTTGGCCTGGCCGGCGCCCTGACCGCCCATTATCGCTCCATTGTCACCTGGGAGCGTTTCACCATGGACGTTTCGGTCACCTACCTGGCGATGATCATCATCGGAGGCTTGGGTTCAGTGACCGGCTCTTACCTGGGCGCCGCCTTCATGACCCTCCTGCCAGCCCTGCTGACCAATTTGGGGCGCCTCGCGCGCGGCTTCTTTCCGGGCATGGACAGCCTGATCCCCTTCATCCAGTTGGGAGCCTTCGGCGCAGTCATTATCCTTTTCCTGATTTTCGAGCCAGAGGGGTTGAATAAGATCTGGAAAGATATTAAAGACTACTTTCGCCTCTGGCCATTCAGTTATTGACCAGGAAAGGGGGTGAGGTCTCTCGCTAAGTTCTCGACCGCAATGTTTACCAATCGCATCCAACCCGAATCTTTCAATTCAGAGGAGCAAGAACTATGTCTCGCATTAAATACATTCTGTTTGCAATCCTGGTAGGAGCCCTGGTGCTGAATGCCTGTGCAACGCAAACGCCCGCACCTGGAGGAGCCCAGCCTCCGTCCGCCACTCAGGCGCCAACGGAAGCCACCCAACCTAAAGAGCCAATCAAAGTTGGCGCCATCTTCGACTTGACCGGAGCCACTGCCGATGTCGGCACGCCGTACTCTGAAGGTGTAAAGGCCTATGTGGATTGGCTCAACGGCCAGGGCGGCGTGGAGGGACACCCGATCGAATTAATCTCTGCCGATTATGCCTACAAAGTGGATCAGGCTGAGGCGCTCTATAGCCAGTTTGTTGGCGAGGGCGTGGTGGCTTTTATGGGTTGGGGTACGGGCGATACGGAGGCGCTCCGCCCGCGCATAGCCGAGGACAAAATCCCCTTCATGTCCGCTTCCTACTCGGCGGCATTGACCAAACTGGACGAGGCTCCCTACAACTTCCTGATCGGCACCACTTACTCAGATCAGGCGATCATTGCCATCCGCTGGGCCATGGATGACTGGGCAGCCAAAGGGAATAGTGATAAGCCCAAAGTCGCCCTCATCCATCACGACAGCCCCTTTGGGCAATCACCCGTCGAGGATGCCAAAGCCTACGCCGAGGCGAATGGCGTTGGATTTACCAGCCTGCCCATGACGCGGGGTGCCACCGAGTTCACTACCGAACTGGCGCAAATCCAGCAATTCGGTGCTAACTACGTCATCGTCCATACTGTCTCCAGTCCGGCCGCAGTGCTATTGAAGAATGCCGCCGATGGAGGCCTCAAGGATAAGATGACCTTCATCCTGCTCAACTGGTGCGCCGATGAAATCTTCATCAATTTGGCTGGAGCGGCCGCTGAGAATGTGGTCGGTGCCATCCCCTTCACGCCTCCAACCTCACCCGTCGAAGGCCATAAGGTTGCCGATGAATGGCTGAAGGCCCACGGCTCCTCCCTGGCGGAAAAGGGCCTGCACTTCACTCAGGGCTGGTGGACGATGGCGGTCATGACCGAAGGCATCCGCCGCGTGATCAAAGAAGGCAAGGAAGTGAATGGCGAGAACATCCGTGCCGCCTTGGAGAGCATCCAAAACTTCGACACCGGTGGCGTCACCGCACCGATCTCCTTCTCGCCCACTGATCATGGCGGTAACAAAGCCTTGCGCATGTTTAAGGTGACGAATGGTCAGTGGATCCAGTTAAGTGACTATATCTCCAGCGGAAAATAGCCCTAAGAGAGATGAGAGGGTTACCCTTCTGTCCCTCTCATCTCCTCTCTCAGAAAGGGAGGCGCATGCTCACCCTGAATAATGTGGAAGTCATCTATAACAAAGTGATCCTGGTGCTCAAAGGCATGTCTTTGCAGGTGCCCCAGGGAAAGATTGTCGGCTTGCTTGGCTCAAACGGGGCCGGCAAATCTACCACGCTCAAGGCAATCTCCGGCCTGCTCAAGCCAGAAAACGGCGAGGTGACCGATGGCAGCATTGAATTCATGGGCACACCCATCCACCGCAAGGAGACGGATGAGATTGTGCGCATGGGCATCTTTCAGGTCATGGAAGGGCGGCGTGTCTTTGAGCATCTGACCACCGAAGAAAATTTGATCGCAGGCGGGTACACACAACGAAATGCCAACCTGCGGCGTGAGATTGAAATGGTCTACCATTATTTCCCGCGCCTCAAAGAACGGCGCAATCAACGCGCCGGCTATCTTTCCGGCGGCGAACAGCAGATGCTGGCCATTGGTCGGGCGCTGATGGCACACCCCAAACTGATGATGCTCGATGAACCCTCCCTCGGCCTGGCGCCTATGCTGGTGGCGGAGATTTTCCACATCATCAAGCGGATTAACCAGGAACAGGGGACGACGATCTTATTGGTTGAGCAAAATGCCAACCTCACCTTACAAGTCTCAGATTATGCTTACATCATGGAAAATGGCCGCATTGTCCTTGAAGGCTACCCTGCCGATTTACGGGAGAACGCCGACGTGCGCGAGTTCTACCTTGGCCTGACGGAAATCGGCCAGCGCAAATCTTATCGCGACGTGAAACACTATAAACGCCGTAAGCGATGGCTCTCATGAATGCTGATCTGTCTTCTCTCATCCTGCACCTGGCCAAGCGCGCCCCGGCTTTTGCCCGCCGCCTGGAGCAGGCCGGCCTAAAAGACGCAGAGATTCACACGCTGGAGGATCTGAGTGCCCTCCCCGTGATGCGCAAAGAGCAATTGGTCGAACTCCAGGCTGAAGATCCACCCTTCGGCGGCTTTCTGGCCTGCCGGCCTGGCGATTTAAAGCGCATCTTTCAATCCCCTGGTCCCATTTACGACCCTGAAGCCCAGATGAGCGATTATTGGCGCTGGAAGTCTGCCCTCCAGGCAGCCGGTTTTGCCCATGGGGACATCGTTATCAATTGTTTCAGTTACCATCTGACCCCGGCGGGAGCCATGTTTGAGGAGGGATTATGGGCTGTCGGCTGCACCGTGGTAGCGGGCGGCATCGGCAGCCAGGAGCAACAGGTGCGCCTGATGCACGACCTGAAAGTGAGCGGCTATGTGGGCTTGCCCTCTTACCTAAAAGCACTGCTGGAGAAGGCGGAGGCTTTAAAACTGCAACTCTGCGTGCGCAAGGCCTTCTTTACCGCCGAACCTCTGCCACCTTCGCTGCGGGCATGGCTCAAAGATCACGGCCTGGCGATTGCCCGCCAGGGATACGGCACCGCCGAATGCGGCAACCTGGGCTATGAGTGCGAACAAGAAAACGGTTGGCATGTGCCAGAAGAGGTTTTATTGCAGATTTGTGATATCAATACGGGCCAGCCCTTGCCCGAGGGCCAGGTTGGCGAGATTGTGGTCACCCTGCTCAACCAACACTATGCACTCATTCGCTTTGGCACCGGCGATTTATCCTCGCTGGACAGCACGCCCTGCGCCTGCGGACGGAAGTCGGCGCGCTTGATGGGTTGGCAAGGGCGGGTGGGAGAAGCCGTCAAAGTGCGGGGGATGTTCTTACACCCGCGCCAGTTAAGCGCGGTTATGGCGCACTATCCCCAGGTTGACCGCTGGCAAGCAGTGGTTACTCGCGTCGAACACAAAGACTATCTGGCCCTTCACGTGGTCACAAAACCCGGACAGGAGAGCGCCGATCTGGCAATCACTCTGGCCAGGGTTGCCAGAGAAGCACTTAAATTCCAGTTAGAAGTAAAACTTGTCACAGCAGACGAATTACCCCCAGGCAGTCCCCCTATCCGTGATGAGCGCATCTGGGAGTGAACGAAGGCAGGGGCCATTCCCCTATCTTTCTCTACCCGTGATCAATCGTGATCCGTAGGTTTAGGTGTTTCCGTAGGGCGAGGCGTCTCACCACGCTCTCCCTCATGGGTGGGTTCGGGTGTCTTGGTGGGTTTGGGCGTCTCGCTGGGCTTGGGAGTCTTGCTGGGTTCCGGCGTCTTTTCATGCTCACCCTCACGCGTGGGTTCGGGAGTCTTCGTAGGGTTTGGGGTCTTGCTTGGTTTAGGCGTCTTGCTATATTCGGGGGTCTTATCCCCCTCGTCATGGTCGCCGCTAATTTCAGGGGTGGGCGTGGCTTTAGGCTCCCGGGTGGGGCGCAGGGTCTGAGTAGGCTTAGGGGCGGGTGGAGCCAACACCTGAACAAGGCGCGCCTGCAAACTCTCATCCAGCAGCAAAACCGCGTGTACGCTGACGCGGCTGCCCACCAGCGCCTTACCTTGAACGATCGTCTCAGAAGTTATGCTGAAGGGGACACCCGAGACCACCCATTGCTCGGGCGTCATTTGCTGTAAAATGCCCACAATGTCGAACTCGCGACTCCAAACGCGGCTGGCAATCACGCGACCATCCGCTTGCAGAACCCCCTGCACGCCCACGTGATAGCCCACCCGAATGTCCCCCACGATCTGAGTGCCTGGGGTTATCTCCACGCGGATATCTTCCACCTGCCACTCATTACCCTGCATCTCCAACAAGCCGCCGACGAAATTGACCATGGTGGTGCGTGAGCGCTTGATCAACTCGTTGACTTCTTCTGCGCGTTCCTGATCAAACTGCTTCTCCAGTTCTAGGCGTGAGGTTGGAGCCTTGGTTAATAACAAGCGCGTGCGCTCTGCCAGGAGTTTCATCGGGTACAACGGGTCGCCAGGTAAGGCCTCAGCAGATACACCCGCTGTGGAAGCCGCACCAAAGACCAAAGCCGCGATCAACACCAGGATGGCCAGACTGCGCGCCAGAGAGGGGAAACGCAAGAGGGGAAAGGCGAGGCGGGGACGAGCGCGGCTTTGGGCTTCGGAGAGAAAGCGCGCCCGGCTGCGCGCCATTGCCGCCTTAGGCGCCTGCAGATTGTCACCCAGGTGCCGCGCAATCAGCGCGGCTTCAAGCATCGGGCGAAATTCCACCGACCATTGCGGATAAGCCGCCAGCACTTGTTCCAGGCTTTCACCGCTCAGCAGGCGTTGCAGACATTCTTCAAAGGCGGCGAATTTGACTTCTTCGTTCATTCTCCATCTTCCATTAAGCGCCGCAAGGAAGCCATGGCGCGAAACTGCAGGGCTTTGATGGCGGTCACCGATTTGCCCATCAGGCTTGCCGTCTCTTCCAATGAGCGCTCCTCGGCAAAGCGCAAGGCCAGCACATGTTGCTGCTCAGGGGTGAGTTTGCGGATAGCGGCCCGCAACTGCTTCAACTGCCAAGCCTCCTCATAGGAGTGTTCCGGGTGCTGCTTATCTGGCACAGGGTGCTCATCGTCCAGGCTCTCGATCTTGCGGGCATATCGCTTGCGCAGGTGATCGTTGACCACATTCGAAGCCGTGCCCAATAACCACCCGCGCAGATTCTGCAGTGGCCCGCGTTGTCTGTGTAAGGCATCCAGCAGGCGCAGGAAGACCTCGGCGGTGATGTCTTCGCTCACCTGCTCATCCTCCACCCGAAAGCGTACATAGCGATACACTTCGGGGTAGTATTGATCATGTATCTTGCTTAACGCTGAGGCATCCAGATGGCGGGCGCGTGTTAGTGTATCTTCAGGCGGCATAAGAGAAGATAACCTAGAAATGAATAAACGGCGTCCTTCTGCCGTCTCACCTGTTGTGCTCCGATAGAAACTCGTGGTCATTATTGTACAGGTGGAATGCCCTTTTGTCCACTGGAACATCCTACCCTCTCAGGGTGGATGATTGGCCTCATCCAGGGTTGGCGCGACCAGCCTCACAGTGATTTTCATCAAATAATTCGTAAGGAAAGCCGAAAAGTTGCGCCGGTTAATCCTAATTGACATGGAGCCGAATTTGCTCAATAATACGAAAAGGGAAGCAAACCCCCCAGTATCCCGCACAGCAGGTGTGGCCACCAAAGGCTTTATCTAAAACCATATACCATTCTGGAGCATGGGAGGCATAAGAGATGAAACCACGACCATTTCAATCTTATGTTTTTATGGCGATCATGGCTTTGCTGGTAGCGCTCGTCACAGGCAGCGCGCCGCCTGTCGTGGCGCAAAGCCAGCCAACCCAGGGCTCAGGGCCTGAGATGGTTTTCGCCCCCCAAGCCAGCGCCCTGGCCATCGCCGCCGGCGGAGGGCACGCCTGCGCCTTGACCACAGGCGGCGGGGTCAAGTGCTGGGGAGATAATGCCTACGGTCAACTGGGCGACGGCACAATAGACGACAGATTAACCGCGGTGAATGTGAGCGGGCTGATCTGTGGCGTAAGCTCATCTGCGGCTGGCGGCGCGCACTCCTGCGCCCTGATCACAGGCTGCGGGGTCAAGTGTTGGGGCTGGAACGCCTTCGGTCAACTGGGCGACGGCGCCG
>JBBILY010000011.1:0-30938 GCA_037444705.1 Chloroflexota bacterium
GCGCGGTAATCGGCAGTGCGCCGCAACATCAGCAGCCCGCCGATGGCGCAAGCCACCACCACCCACAGGCTACCCCATCCCAACCACACCCACAAAACCTCAGACCACCACGCCAGCAAAATACCGCCGCTCAACTCGGGTACCCACAAGCCTAACAGGGGTGGGCACGCATACACTCACCGCGTCGACATCTTTGAGGGCGGTAAAATCAGTGGTGGCCGATAACTTCCCCGCCGCCACCAGGCGCGCCACTTGCTCGGCAGGTACATCCTGGATATGGCTGTGGCCACCACACACCGTGTCCACTTTGCGCCGATCGGGGTCAATCCCAATTACTGTAAATCCAGCCTCGGCCATGATCGCCGCCAGGGGCAGGCCCACATATCCCAGCCCCAGGATCGCCACTCGCGCCGAGCGCTCTTTTAACCGCGTGAGTAATTGTTGTTTAACCGAATAATCCATTTTCGCCTCTATAACTTGAATTGGATCAAGGACGGGGCGGTGGGCTGTGCAGCCTACGTCAGCCGGACTCCCGCAAGCCACAGGGAGCATGCCCCAACCGTCCCTGTTCTCAGAAGAGACTCAGTTGTTTGGGTTGCGTCTTATCTCCGGGCGCTCTCTCTTCAGCCATCTCAGGCGCCTCAGCCGCCTTGGCAATTAACCCTGGCAGGAGGGCAAAATCGCGCTCCACGATGGGTTTAAGCGAAGCCTGATGCAACGCCGCGGCTGGATGGTACATGGGCACAATCAGCCGGCCGCGCACGCGCACCGCCTGCCCATGCACATCGCTGATCTTGGCGTTGGGTAAAAAGCGCGCCATGGAATAGCGCCCCAGGGTTACGATGACTTTGGGGTTGATGGCTTGAATCTGGCGCTCGAGATAGTCGTTGCAGGCTTCCAGTTCTTCGGGCAGAGGATCGCGATTGCCAGGCGGACGGCATTTCACCACATTGGTGATAAACACCTCAGAGCGCTGCATGCCGATGCTCTCCAGCAACTCGTCCAGGAAACGGCCGGCTGCGCCCACAAAAGGCCGCCCTTGTTCGTTTTCATGGAAGCCGGGCCCCTCGCCGATGAACATGATCTTGGCATTGGCTGGGCCCTCGCCCGGCACAGCATGCTTGCGCGAATAGTGCAAGATGCACTTGGTACAAAGCGAGACCTCTGCCGCAACCTGCTCCAACACTGCATTTGCGTCCAAAACACACCTCCAGATTAGATACGGTAATGCTGGCCGGTTGACCACTGCTGACTTTCCAGCCACTGCAGATATTCCTGGTCCAGGTGGTCTAAAGCCATAATCAGGGCATCTTCATTATTATCGCGATAGTAACGCGGGCGCATGCCCACCTCCTCGAAGCCGAACTGGCGGTAAAGCGCCTGAGCGATGGCATTATGCGCCCGCACTTCCAGGGTGCAACGCCGCGCCCCTTTGTGGATGCACGCTTGCAAAGCCACTGCCAGCAAGGCGCGGCTGATGCCCTTGCGGCGGTATTCAGGGTGCACCGCAATAGTAGCGACATGGGCTTCATCCAAAATCAGCCAGACCCCAATTGAACCCACCAGGCGCTTTTCGCCCTCAGGTGGGGTCAACTCCGCCACCCACAGCAGGGAGGCCGGATTCTGCAACAACTCAAAGCGGTACGAACTGAGCGGCCAGGGCAGGCTGAAAGAGAGGCGGTCAATGGCCACCACCTGCTCCAAATCGTCCAACCCCATGGGGCGGATCAGCAAATCGCCGCCCAGGTCGGGCAAACGAAAGCGATATGGCACCTGATGGATCACTGCCATTTTCACTCCGGGATGGGCAGGCTGTGATGGAGATAGATGGGCGAAAGCGTGGCGGCGTCATCCACCTGGCCTGCCTGCCAGCGCCGCCAGGCCAACTCTGCCAGCCAGGCAGGGCGGCGCACCGATTGGGCCGGCGAAGCCAGAAGCACCGTCTTGCGCTTGCGCCCCAGCAGGCGCCTCTCGTCCTGACCTAACTCGCCACACACAAATGTTGGTGACTGCAGGCGTTGATAGAGTTCCTCAGAACTGAGCACCTCGATCCTTCCATCGGAGCGCCACTCACCCTGGATCACGCGATACCAGCCCACCGCCAAGCGTCCGCGCCCGGCCTGGAGCACCGCTGCCATGGGTATCTCCAGCAGGGGTTGGGCTGCAGCCAGAATATCCAGGGTGGGCACCCCCACCAGCGGCAAACGCTGCGCTAATGCCAGGCCCTTTGCCAGCGCCAGCCCAATGCGCAAGCCGGTAAAGGAGCCTGGCCCCACGGCCACCGCCAGCGCGCTTAATTGGGCCGGCGAAACGTCCATACGGGTTAGCAACTCTGCCACCGCAGGCGCCAGTTCCACTGTGTGAAACTGGCGGCTGGTCCACATCATTTCACCCAGCACCTGCACGCCGTCATACAGGGCGATGCCCACTTTGTGTGTGGAACTATCCAGCGCCAGCAGCATCACCCCACCCCATAAATCTGGCGGCGCAACTGAGCCAGGAGTTCCAGATAGCGCTGCCCATAAGCGCTGAAGACGAAATCGCGCTGCTCCTCATCCACCCAGCGCAGGGTTACCCACAGACGTTCTTCAGGCAAGGCGGCCTGGATGCGCTCAGCCCACTCAATCACCAGCGGGCCGCTCTCCAGCAAGGCTTCCAGGTCCAGGTCTACGGCTTCGCTGGCGCCGCGCAGGCGATAAGCGTCCAGATGATAGAGGCGCCTGCCGTTGGCGTCCTGATACACGTTCACCAAAATGAAAGTGGGGCTGGTAGCCGGAGTCAACGCGCCCCAGCCCAGGGCGATGCCCTGGACAAAAGTGGTCTTGCCTGCGCCTAAATCGCCCACCAGGCACACCACATCGCCCACCTGGAGTAGAGCACCTAGGCGCATGCCCACCCGCCGTGTTTGTTCGGCACTGCGGCTGATGAATTCCAACGAACGAGAATCCAGAATTGGCATGGTAAGAGGATTATACCGTAAGTCGAGCCAGGGAATTGGCGGCGATTGCCCCGCTTGCCCCCAATTCAGCCTGCGCTGGCAAACCCCTGGCCGCGCCCCTGCTCGCCCGGCCCAGCGGGCGCAGGGGCGCTGGGTGATTTAAAAAGTTTGGGGTCCTGAGAGCAGCCCCCTGCTTGCAGGACCCCAAAGCCCCTGTCCCCTAGTCAAGGGGAGCGGTTAGCGAGGATAAAGACGGCAGTTCATGACCAATAAAGTTGTATATATGACTGTTTTACTCGCATTATTATATTAAGAATATGTTATAGAATTATCTAGCAAGAGTCAATCGCCGCTCCAGGACTAAAGTACTAACAAAAGGCTTTAATTACCTTACAATTTCCTTACAGCAACCGCGCCGCCTGAGGCGGTAGCCCATCTGCTCGGATGAGGTGCGCTCAGGCTAAATGCAATCGGGGCTGCCCCTTCGAGGCAGCCCCTGATGATGGCGGAGATGCTCCTATTCCTGGGTTACCTGGACATCTTTGCAGGTATCTCCACAGCGCTCCAGCACTTTAGACACCTCGTCCGGCGCGGGTGCCAGGGTCTGCAGCACCGAGTTGTCTTTCAACACCAGGGTCACATAGCCGGCGCGGTTGACGTATACCTGCACCACCTGTCCGGCCAGAAGGGTTTCCTCGGCTTTAGCCCAGTCCACCTGGGTAACGTTGCCGCTGCTAGGCCCTGGATAAGGGTTCACCGCCGCCCCACCCGGGCCTGGATAGGGGCTGGTATCCGTCGCCACCTGCAGCGGCGCCGGGTAGGCTTCCAGGGTGGGGGTTGAGGTGGGCTGGGCTGAGCCACAGGCCGAAAGCAAGCCCCCCAGCGTCAGAACAACCAGAAAAATGAGTGCTCTCACGGACAGTCTCATGATGGATACCTCCCAATGATGATAAAAAATCAGGACGCATTATACCCGAAAAAGCCTGGTCACAACTGTAAGGCAACCGGCAAGCAGTTGCCTTACTTCTCCTCCTCGAGCATGCGTAAGAAGACCTCGACCACGCGCGGGTCGAAATGTTTGCCTGCTTGCTGGCGGATGTGCTTCAGGGCCGCCTCTCTAGGCCAGGCCGGACGATAGGGGCGATCGCTGGTCAGGGCATCAAAGACATCGGCCACGGCGAAGATGCGCGCCGCCAGGGGAATTTGCTCACCTTTTAGCCCGCGGGGATAGCCCGTGCCATCCCAACGCTCGTGATGGCAATAGGGGATATCCAAAGCCGGGCGCAGGTGCTCGATGGGGCGCAACATTTCGTAAGCGTATTGCGGATGGCGGCGCATGATGGCTTTCTCCTCCTCGCTGAGCGCTGCGGGTTTGAGCAAGATCCGATCTGAGATGCCCATTTTGCCAATGTCATGTAAGAGCGCCCCGCGGCGAATATGGACCAACTCAGCTTCGCTCAGACCCATCTCCCGCGCCAGGCGCAAAGTGAGTTCGGTCACGCGCTGGGTGTGGCCTTCAGTTTCCTCATCTCGCAGGTCCAACGCCCGCACCCATCCCTCAATGGTCGCGTCGTAGGCCAACATCAACTCCAGGTTGGAACACTGCAGATTCTCAAACAACTGAGCGTTATCAATGGCGATGGCCGCCTGTTGCGCCAGGGCTTCCAGGAAGTTTAACCATTCTTCATCCGGGTAGAGTGGGCTGCGGTGAAAGACCTCCAGCACCCCTTTCACCTGGCCCTTAGCGATGAGCGGTACACCCACATAAGCGACAAAGCCCTCACTGGTCGCAACCCCCGAACGGGCGAAAGCCTCGCCGCTGCTGGTCAGATCGGCCACATGCAACAAGTGGCGCTCCAGAGCCACACGCCCGGCCAACCCCTCCCCCAGCCATAACAGGCTGCGTTCATAAGTGCGCCCTCTAAAGCCGCGCCCAGCGGCATATTTCAACTGGTTGAGGTGCGACTCAAGCAGCAACACCCCGGCTGCATCCACCTTCAATTGGGTCATGGTCTGATCCAACAAGACGCTCAGGGTGATGCGCACATCCAGGCTGGCGACGATGGTGCGGTCCACAGCCTGCAAGGCTTGCAGATAGGCCAGGCGGCGCAAGGTTTGCTCATGTAAGCGCATGCGCTGCAAAGCAAGGCCAGCCATCTCCACCAGGGAGGTCAAGAGATTGCTCATCTCAGGAGTGACCTGGCGTGGCGGTGGCAGGGAGACGAAAAGCACCCCTAGGGTTTCATCAGCGCTACGGATGGGGATGCAGGCCCCGCTCCAGCCAGGTGGCACCTGTTGCGCCCGTGGCCGAAGAGCCAGGAGATGGCTGGCAACCTCGCCCATAAATTGCGCCTCTCCGCTGAGAAAGACCGCACCGATGATACCTTCGCCGGGCTTGATCGTCATATCGCTCAATTGGGTCATCCAGCCGCGCGCGACAGCGAGGCGCAAAACCCCCTCAGCGGCGTGGTAGAGGACGACGGCGCCGGTATCGCTGTTCAGAGCCGCTAAAGTCTCGTCCAGTAGGATGGGCAAGGCCTCATCCACGCTCTGGGCGAGGCGCAGCCCCGTGGAAACACGGTTGCGCGCCTCGATCTCCCGCAGGCGTTCCTGGGCTTGGGAGTATAGGCGGGCGTTCTCAATGCTGACCCCGAACTGCGCAGCCAAGGTTTCCAGCAAGGCGCATTGCTCTGGGGTGTAGGCTCGGGGTTGATAGGATTGGGCTGAGACCATGCCGATCACCTTTTGGCCGCGGCGCAGTGGCACCGCCAGGATGGAGCGCACATGCTCAGGGTCGCCAAAATGGACTGGGCGCACCTCGCTATAGGAAAGGAGGTCATCTATCATCAGCGTTGCGCCGCTGGCGATCACCTTCCCGCTCAACCCCTGGCCGCGCGGGATGCGCTGGGGGGAGAAGAGCCCACTTTTATCGTAGAGATAGACGCCATGATAATCTCCCCCTTGCGGGTCTTCCAAAACGATGACAAAGGCTTCGCAGGGCATGATCTGGCGCACCGCCTGGTGCATGGCGGCATAGATCTCCTGCGGCTCGAGGCCGGCGGCGAGCATGGCCTGACTGGCGCGATGCAGGGTATCTAACTCGTTCAGGCGCCGGTGGGTCTCCTCCAGCAGGCGCGTGCGCTCCACCAGTAAGCCCAACTGCCGCCCCAGGGTTTCCACCAGGGCTATTTCGTCCTGGCTCCAGGTGCGCGGCTGAGGGCAGGCCACGCTCAGGCCGCCAATACGTTTCCCTTCCACAAAAAGAGGCGCCACCAGAGCGCCACGTATACCAAACTGCAACATGGCCGCCGCGTAAGGTTGATCCAGGTTCTCGCTGTCCTGAATCGTCACGACGCTGGACAGGTTCAGGGCTTGTTCCCGCGCCACGCGATTCATGGTCGCGCCCACTTGCGGCGGCAAGCCACGCAAGGCGAACTGATGTTGCCCCGCCAGGTCTGCGGCGATCCAGATGGCGCCTATATCCAGGCCTAGGGCTTGCAAGAGGTGTTCCAGGGCGATTTCCAGCAGCGCTTGCAGGTCAGCCGTGACCTGGCTGGAGGCGATGAGGATGGCATTCAACGCGGCCTGCTGGGCTGCACGACGACGCGTTTCCTCATACAGGCGGGCGCGCTGTAAGGCGCTGCCAGCCATATCGGCGATGGCGACCAGTAAACGTTGTTCACCCTGGGTAAAAGCATGAACATCGCTGTACCAGATATGCATCACGCCGATTAACCCCGTCTCGGTGCGCAAGGGCAGAGAGATGCCACTGCGCAGGTTGCTTACCAATCGCTCTTCACCGGGAGGGATGAGCGCAATTGGGTCGGTGCGCCAGTCAGTTGTGATGTAGACCTCGCCACTAGCCCCGACATGGCCCGTCACCCCTTCGCCAGGGCGGTGACGAATGGTCTCGCCTGGCGCCGGCATCCACTGCCCCTCGATGACCCAGCCCTGGGTGATCCAATCGCCGCTGCCTTCTTCCAGCAGATAAATGGAGCCAGCCTGCGCTTCCACGGCGCGGGTTGCGTGTTGGATGAAAATTGGGATCATCTCCTGAGCGCTCTGCGCCTGACGCAAGGCAGCCGAGACTTGTTGCAGCGTCTTCAGTTCGGCCAGGCGCTGCCGCGTCTCCTGATACAGGCTGGCATTTGAGACCGCCGAGGCGGCTAGCGCAGCAAAGGCTTTCAATAATTCCAGATCCTCGGGCTGAAAAGGCCGATCTCTCCCCACGCGGCGCACGCTGATCACCCCCAGGGTGCGCTGTTGCTCCTTCAAGGGGGCGAACATAATGGCCTCTTCTTCCCGAGGGGTGCCCGGCACCTGGATGGCGCGCGGGTCGTCTTGCATCGCGTTGACGATCTCCGCCTGACCGCTAAGCGCCACCGCGCCAGTGACGCCCTGGCCGAGTTTAATCGTCAGGTGGGAAAAAGCCTGCTGGTTTTCCAGCAGAGCCAGAACACAGCGCAGGGTTTCGCCATCTGGCTCCAGGAGGAAGATGCGACAGCCATCGGCAGCGAATAGGGAGCGGGCATGCTCGCCAATGGTGTGCAGGATCTGATCCAGGTCCAGGCTGCTGAGCGCCATCGAAGTGTTCAGCAGGGCAGAGGTTTCCTCAACATGGCGGCGCATCTGTTCATAAAGGCGAGCATTTTTCAGAACCGCCGCGGCCTGGACGGCAAACATGGACAGCAAGTGTTCATCTGACTCACTGAACTTACGCTCACTATCGCCTACTTCATGCGCCACCAACACCCCGATCAGTTCATCCTGATAGATCAATGGGGCTTCAAGGGTAGCACGCACGCGCACCCCTTCATATTTTAGCGAGCGTCCTTCCCAGGTGGAATAATCGTCTATCCGCATGGGGCGGCGGCTTTGGGCAACCTTGCCGGCCAGGCCTTCCCCCAGGGCGAGGCGTGTACCAATGGGTATGGTGGGATGTGTGGCGAGTGTGACTTCCAATTCTTTAGTATACGGGTCATAGAGGTACAACCCAACACCTGAGGTGCCAAGCAAGCCCTGCACGCTTTTTACGATGGCCGCCAAAACTTCATCCAAGGCAGTTTTTTCGGCCAGCAAACGGCTATTTTCGTAGAGGGCGCTGAATTCATTGGCGCGGCGGCGGGTCTCTTCGAACAGGCGAGCGTTTTCGATCGCCAGAGCTATCGGCGCGGCCAATGAAACCAGCAAGTCCAGGTCTTCCTGGCCGAAGGCCTGCGGCTGGCTGCTTTCCAGAGAGACCACACCAATCAAACGCTCTTGCATCTGGAGTGGCACGGCGATGGCGCTGCGCAGTGCGCCCACCTCGCCCACGGGGACGCTGTCGGCGTCTCGCCGTAGAGCCGCGTCCAGGTACACGTCCTGAATCAGCTGCGGCTGGCGTTGGCGGGCAGCGCGGCCAGCGTAGCCCCAGGTGAGGGGGTAGGTGAAGCCTAAAACACGGGTATCTTCATAGCCCGACAAGGCCTCCACCTTCAAGCGCTCCTGTCCCTCCAGCAGAGCCAGGCTACCCTTTTCGGCGGCGGGGATGGCGTGCCGCGCCGCCTCCAGGATGCGTTCCAGCAAGAGAGGCGACCACGGCATCTCGCTCAGGGCCTGGCTGACCATCACCTGGGCTTCCAAAAGTCTTTCGTGGCGCTTGCGATCGGTGATGTCCACCAGCGTGCCAATGACCCCAACTTTGCCGCCATATTCAATGCGGCGGCCGTGCACCTCAACATAGATCACCGAGCCGTCTTTGCGCAGGCCGCGAAACTCGTAGCGCACGTCCTGCACTTCGCCTTCGACCCGGCGGCGGAGGTTCTCCAGCACGCGCGGGCGGTCATCCGCATGGGTCAGATCCAGTGGCCCAAGGCGGTCAACGAGCTCTTCCACCTGATAGCCAAAGATGGATGCCAGCGCCTGGTTGACGTAGCGAAAGCGCTGGTCCTGAATGAGGTAGATGCCGGTGAGGGACGATTCGGCCAGCAGGCGGAAGCGCTCCTCGCTGGCGCGCAAGGCTTGCTGGACCCGCTCCTGTTCGGTCACATCGTGGACCATGACCAGCGCCGCATCTCGCCCCTGGAATTGGATAGTGTGGGAATTGATCTCAACTTCAATGACTGTGCCATCCTTCAGGCGATGGCGCCAGCGTCCGGAATATTGCAACGCCGGACGCTGGCGGGTGATGTTTACCAGCAGGCGGGGCACATCTTCCTGTGGGCGGATATCCCGCAGGGTCATCTGCAGGAATTCATCCCGCGAGTAGCCATATTTAGCCAGCGCCGCCTGGTTCACCGCCAGAAAAGCCAGCGTCTCCCGGTCGTAAATCCACATCCGGATGGGGTGATGCTCGAAGAGCAGGCGGAAGGCCTGATCATCGGCGGCAAGCGGGGCGATCCTACGGGCGGGTTTTCTACCAGAGGACATGAAGTTCCCTAGAAAGCGAAGGATGAAACCCGAGGATAAGCATTTCGACTACCCTGGGCATTAAATGCCGAAAATGCCTGCAGCCCATTCACCAACCAGCCAGGGTAGCCTATTGAGTATATGACTAAAGCGCGAAAGCTACAAGGGTAACTCAAGCAGGCCTGACGGAAGTGTCAGGATGGGGAAAGGTCAACCCGGGGCACAGGATTGGAGCCTGTGCCATCAATCAACCCATCCATTCCAGGGCGGTCGCAGCCACACCTGGCATGGCAACCTCGGCCTGGGCCGAGCGGTGGGAGCAAATCTCACCCCACTCCTGTATAGTTGGGTGAGGCCAGAGGAGCCTGCGCCTGCCTCACAACCAATCGCGTTTCATAAAAAGATAAGCTACTGAGGTGGAGAGCAGCAACGATAGGCCAATGGTCAGCAAGAATGCCAGAGGGTGATCCCCCAGAGGCAAATCCACATTCATCCCGTAGAAACTGGCGATCATGGTCGGCAGGCTGAGCACAATCGTGATGGAGGTTAGGAATTTCATCACCGTATTCAGATTGTTAGAGATGATCGAGGCAAAGGCGTCCATCATGTTACTGAGGATGTTGCTGGAGATGTTGGTCATCTCGATGGCCTGCTGATTCTCGGTGATCACATCCTCCAACAAGTCTTCATCGTCGGGATAGGCCTTGAATATCTGGCTGCGTTGCAGGCGCTCCAGCATCAATTCATTGGACTTCAGCGCTGTGGTGAAGTAGGTCAGGCTTTTTTGATATTTCAGCAATTCCAGGACCTCTTTATTGCGGGTGGAGAGTTGCAACTGGTCTTCCAGGGTCTCCACCATCTTGTTGATCTCGCGCAGATATACCAGGTATTTGGTAGCGGTGGCCAGCAACAAGCACAGTAAAAAGCGCTGGCGCTTGCCCGTTTCCAGCCCTTTCACCCGCCCGCAGGCAAATTCGTCCAGGATCTCGTTTTTCAGTTTACAAACTGTGACCAGATAACGGTCGGTCAGAATAATTCCCAGGGGGATCGTGGTGTAAGGTACATCAGCCGCATGCCCCTGAAAGTAGGGGATGCGCAGCACCACCAGCAACTCGCCGTCCTCGCGCTCGGTGCGAGGGCGCTCATCCAGGTCAAGAGGGGAAGTGATGTAATCTTGCGGGATGCCCAGGGCTTGCAGCCATTGGATTTCATCTGTGGTGGGATTAACGGTATGAATCCAGCAACCCTTGATGGGTTCGGTCAGGACAGAGAGTCCGTTTTCGGTGTCTTTGAAGATGGTGACCATGTCTCACTCTCCTTTCGGGCAACTGCCCGCGACAAGGGATATCAGGGTGGTTTGCGGGGTTTACGTTTCCGCCTGAGTTTCAGATGGGGAGGGTGTTCTTCGTTCATGGAACAAACTCCTTCACACAAAATAAAGCGCTTCTCGAAATGGAGCGGCGCAAAGAGGCTGGCTGGCACTTCGAGAAGCGCGGTGGCAATAGCCATTGAACCTTACGCTATGCCCCAGCCTCCTTGTCTTGAAGGGTGTAACTGGAATACGCGGCGTACATAGGCTGATTAAAGTATACTGCAATGGGCAAAGGGGTGCAAGCGTTGTGAACTTAATTCTCCTTTCATGGCCTACCCCCTGTCCGTGAGGCTAAAGGCCATCCCGTCCAGGCGTTGAAACCGCGGCGTGTTGTTCAGCCCTCAGGCTGATAAAATATGCTCAGGAAAGGCTATGGGTAAACACAGCGCGGGAATCCTGATGTATCGTAAAAAGGGCGATCGCCTGGAAGTGCTCCTGGTGCATCCAGGAGGGCCATTTTTCGCCCGTAAAGACCTGGGAGCCTGGTCCATTCCGAAAGGCGAGTTTGAGGGTGAAGACGCCCTGCACGCCGCCAAACGCGAGTTTTATGAGGAGACCGGCCAAACCCTCCAGGATCAAGAACTGATCCCCCTGGCACCCCAGAAGCAGAAAGGGGGCAAGACGGTGTATGCCTGGGCGCTCGAAGGGGACATCGCCCCGGAACAAATCAAGAGCAATTTGTTCGAAATGGAATGGCCGCCCAGATCCGGCCGCAAACAACAATTTCCCGAAATTGATCGGGCTGAGTGGTTCCCCATTGAAGTGGCGCTACAAAAGATCAACCCGGGGCAGGTGGGCTTCATCCAGGAATTGGTGAAAAAAGTGGGGGGCGAGTAGCCGGCCCGCGTTTACAGGCTACGGTTTTGCAGGCGATAGACATAGGCCAGGACCTCAGCCACCAGAGCGTATAACTGGGGAGGGATTAGCGCGCCCACCTCCAACTCGCAAAGGGCCGCCACCAGCAAGGGGTCCTCCCGAATCACAATGCCGTTCTGGCGGGCGAGGGCGATGATGCGTTCTGCCACAGCACCCCGGCCGGCTGCCAGCAGGCGCGGCGCCGCATCCTGCTGCGGATCATAACCCAGCGCCGCCGCCTGGGGTTGTTTCACCCTATCGTCATAAGCACGCTTGCGCAAGACGAGGCCACGCGAATACACGTCTCACACCTCCACACTGACCTCATTGAAGGCGCGCCAGATGCTCGGGACCTCTGGGCCGGGCAGAGTCACTTCGTCGCTCACGCTCCAGTTCACGCTCAGCAAATGATAGCCAAGTTGTTCCAGGGCATTTTGAAGGCTATCCATTTCCTGCTCTGCCAGATGGCGCAATTTCTCGCTGGAGGCGCTGAGGCTCATCCCCAGGCGCTGGCCAGCGATGGAGATGTCCACCTGTAAGACCTCAGCAGCGCAAACCCCGGCGGCGAGTTTGAAGCGCAGAATCAGGCGAGTGTTGGCAGGGTCAAGGCTCTCCTCCCCTGCGGAGCGGTAGGCCACGCGCAATTGCAGCGTGTGCAAAGGCGCCTGCTCTGGCGCTTGACCAGGGTGGGGTAGCGCCAGGGGAATATCCAGGCGTAACCACTGGCCGCGTGGGGGTGGCGCTTCGGGTTGGGTGTTGAGGAACTGCACCAGGCGCAGCCCCTCCAGCAGGCGGTCCAGTTTGTCCAGCAGGCTCTGAGGCGCCTCGGAAGCCAGGTCGCGGCGGATAAGCGCCAGGGCTAACAGGCTGCGCGGCGGCACTTGCTCCAGCGTGAGGGGGAATTCCCCTGACTGCTCGGCCAGTTGTGCTTCCAGCGGGCGCCCCATCAAGGTCAGCCCTCGCCGCAATCTCTCGGCCAGGGCTGAAGGCGCTTCTTCCCACGTCACGACCAGGTCATCCAGAATCCTCAGCGCCTGCCCGATGCGTTCCAACAGCGGCGGGGAAAGGCGCGAGCGCCCCAGCGCCCGCAATTGGGCGCGCAGGTCGCTGATCAGAGCCTCCAGGGAGGGCAGACCGCTCTGCACCAGCGCCAGGGTAGCAGGGGTAAGGGGTAGCCCCAGCGAGCGCAGGGCCACGGCCGCCTGAGCCTCGGCCTCACCCCACTCACCCCATCTCGCCAGGAATTCCTGCATCTGACTCACCCCTTCGGCAGTGACCGGGAAGCCATGGCTAAGCAAGGCGCGGGCGATAGAGGTCGTCGCCGAGTTCACGGGCAAGCCCGCCTGTTCCAGCAGGTTGGGGATTAATTCCTGAGGCGAAGACGGCGCTGACGGGGCGGAGGCCTCGGACTGCACCAGTTGCAGGACGATGGTGGAACTGGAGGTATCCCGCACCACAAACTGCGCCAGGCGATGCTCCAGCAAGGCTGAGGCCTGATCCGCAGACACCAGGCGCGCCACGAAGCGCACCCCATCTACCGAGAGCAACACGCGCTCACCCGCTACCTGCAACACCTCAGCCACAAAGCGCTGATTGAGGCGCAGGGCGATGGCGGCTTCTTCCGGCCGCGGCACAGGGCTAATCGGGGATGGACCGCTGACGTTCATCGTTCAAAGTTGGCTCTGGCAGCGGCCAGGCTGCCAGAGCCCTGTCTGTTAAAACCTTAGCGCTTCAGGTTGACCAATTCCTGGAGCATCTCATCCGAGGTGGTGATCACCCGCGATGAAGCCTGGAAGCCGCGCTGCGCCAGGATCATGCTGGTGAACTCCTGAGCCAGGTCCACATTGGAGCCTTCCAGGTAGCCCGAGGCGATACTGCCGCGCTCACCCGTGCCGGCTGTACCGATCGCGGCCGCGCCGGAGTTTGGCCCCTGCTGATACAGGTTTTGTCCGAGGCGCAGCAAGCCGTCAGGGTTGACGAAAGTCGCCAGCCCCAGTTGCCCGATCAGGCGCTGCATTCCGTTAGAATAGACGCCGTAGATTTCGCCGCTCTCGGGGGTGACGTAGAACTCCGAAAACGTGCCCGCCGCCAGGCCATCCTGAGAGGCCGTGCTCACATCGCTGACGGTAGCCAGTTGGGTCAAACCACTCAAGTCCAGGTCAAAAGTGGTGGTAGCCGCCCCACCGCTGCCCGGCAGGGTGACCGTGCCGCTGCCGGCCTGATATTGGCCATTGCTATCGAACGTGAGCGTGCCGCTGCCGCTGGCGCCATCGCCGCTGGCGCTCCAGTCCCAGGTGTTATCCGCGGTGTGGGTGAAAGTGACGGTGAGGCTGTGGAGCACTCCCAGCGAGTCATACACCCCAGTCGTGACCTGGTAGGTCTCGCCTGTGGCCAGCGTAGCGTCCAGATTGCCAGCCAGCGCCACGCGGGAGGTCGCCTGGGCCAGAGTAGAGCCCAAAGGCAACTGGATCGCTCCCAGCGGCAGTCCAGTATCCACCATGGCTACACCGTTATTCAAAATCGCTTGCCAGCCCTGGATGCGCATGCCACTAGCCGCGTTCACCAGGTAGCCCTGGGCGTCCAGGCCGAGGGCGCCATCCCGCGAGTAGTACTGGGCAGCCCCATCGCTGTATATGAAGAAACCACCGCCCTGAATGGCAAGGTCGGTATTGCGTCCGGTGCTTTGCAGGGCGCCCTGGTCAAAATTGGTCGAGATCGCCCCCAGGCGAACACCCAGGCCAATCTGCCCAGGGTTGATACCTCCCAGGCTGCCGATGGGCGCCGAGCCACTCCAGAGCAGTTGGGCGATCTGATCCTGGAAGGTGACGCGATTGCTCTTAAAACCATAGGTGTTGGCGTTAGCCAGATTATCTGCCACCACGTCCATAAAAACCTGGTGCAGATTCAACGAACTGATGGCGGTAAACATTGAACGTAACATTTGAAGCCTCCTGTTGGATTAGGTGCCACAGACCTCCTCCAAGAGGGCCGGCCTGTGGAAGGTTGATCACTACGCTTTACTCATACGTGTGAGCTACTCGTCAGCCAGAACCACGCTGTCAATCTGGGTGAACACGCCCTCGCCGCGCTGACGCCTATCCAGGGCGGTCACCACCATACGCTCTTTGACGTTAACGATGAAAGCCAAATCGTCCATCAATACCAGGGATTCACGCCCGCCGCGCCGCTCAGCTTTCTCGACCGCTTGAGCCAGGCGCGCCAGGCCCTCATCGCTCAGGGTGATCTCGCGCGCTTGCAGTCGCTTTTGGGCATGGTTGGAAAACTTCAGCCCCTGTACCTCCGTCGCTTGATGGAGCGCCTGGGCAAAGGACGAGTCCTTTTCGTGAAGTTTAGGCGCAGCGGCGTGAGGAGCGCCTGGCGTATAGCCGCTTGGGGTGACTTGCACGCCTCTGCTCATGCCACCTCCTGACCAGACTTATGTTGCTCAGCCTGCACCAGCATCTCTAAGGTGAGGCGGATTTTCTGCAATTCCTGCAACGAGTTGAGTTGGGTCATTTGAGCAATCATTTCCTTATCGTCCATTGGCTCCAGTGGGTTCTGATGGCGCATTTGCGCCAGCAAGACCAGCATAAAGGCGTTGGCGTCCATTTGCGGCAGGGGGGTTGAAGTGCGTGCCGTCGGGTGACCTGGGTGGGGTGAGGTAAGGCTTTGAATTTGCATGGCGTTCTCCTTGTATTATCGGCTGCACAGGATAAATCCTGTGTTGCGCTTTGCTTGGCGAGAGAAAGTAACCTGAACTGTCATTGCCTCTCCTAAATGCGGTAATCTATGGCAGAAGTTGCGTAAACGATGGGGCGAGAAGCGGGTTCAGCGCTTAATCTGGCGCGGCGCTCCGCTCCAGCGGAGGCTCCGCCCCAGGGGTGATGCCGTTCCAGATCAGTACGGCTGTGCTGTCCCTGAGCGCCTCCCGCCTCGACGTTCAGCCCAGCCAGGTGCACCCCAGCCTGCGCCAGGGACTGGCGCAGTTGCGGCAGATGGCGTTGCAACAATTCGCCGGTCTGGGCTGCCTCGGCGTGCAAGGCGATGTGCACCCCCTGCGGATTGGAGGTCAACCATACCTCTACCCTGCCCAAATCCTCGGAGTGAAGATGCAGACGCAGGGAAGTCTGGCTGGATCTCTCTAAAGCCTCGATGCCCTGTACAATGTGCGGCAGCACTTTTGCCGCGGCGCTATTCAGCCCTGAGCCAGGCTCGAGCGCGGGCAGTTCGCCCCCTCTCACACCCATGTCGCGTTGAGGCGAGGCTATCTCTCCCCCTGTGAGCGCCAGGCGAGAGCGCAGGGACTTGTGCGTAGTCTCGCTTTGCGTGACCTCGGCGAGAGGGATGTCTGACAAGGGGCTGCTTTGGCTAACGGTTTTTGGCTCGTTAGCAGGTGCGCCGTTCGATTGCCCTTTCACCGCTGGCGAAGCCTTGAGGGCGGGTTGGTTGTGGCTCAGGTTGTCCGCCAGAGGGGCGCTGACAGGCGGGCTTAGATGTAGCTCCAGCCTTTGGCTTTCCTCAGGCGGCGAGAGGCCGGGATCGAACGCCACCAGGCGTAGCGAGGACGGCGGCGCCGGCTCTGAGGCCGAGGTGGGCGTGGCCGCTGCAATTTCGCCTGGGGTGGCTTCCGGGTTGACTGCTACCCCGTCAGCCAGGGCCCCCTGTTGGACGGGAACGTTGGGTTGTGCCTCTGCCCCATGTGCCAGGTGGAGCGCCATTTCCTCGCCAGGTTCGGCAATTGCAAAAGTCAATGGAACTTGAACAGCAGTTTGTGAGGCCTCCTTTCCTTCTTGAACGGCCTGAGAGATAGGAATTACCTGAGCCGTGTCTGGGCTTAACATCCCCACCAGGGGCAAAGTTTGCGCCACCAGGCCCAGTTCTACCTCAGAGGCCAAGGTTTTGCGGGCTTCTTCCAGGATGGGGGCAAAATCCGCCTCATCCCCTGCCCCGGCTTGATTCACTGCCGGGGGTCCCGACAACGCCGAAGCCACGCCGGATAGCGTTGCCGCGATGAGTGAAAATGGCATGGTTCACCTCCCGCTTACAATGTTTTTGAGCAAGAGAAACTTCTTGCTGACCAATTGGGTGATCGCCTGATAGGCAATCCCCGTCTCGGCCATTTGGGATAACTCTACGTCAATATCTACATTGTTGCCATCGGCGCGCAGGCTGCCGCCAGCGCGCAGCCCAATCTTCACCTGGGCCGCATCCTGCGTGCCTGTCTGGTGGGCGGGGTGGGTGGTCCGCATTTCAACTCGCGGCGAGGGATTAAGGGCACGGCGCAAGGCGCTCTGGAAATCTACACTTTGGGCGCGATAAGCAGGGGTATCCACATTTGCCAGGTTGTGGCCAATCACCTCCTGCTGCAATGCCAGCCCATCCAGGGCTTTGCGGGCTATTTCCAGGGAACGATCGGGGAGAATTGGGTCGCTCATCTTTCACACACTCCAGTCATAACGGTTGCGCAAGACCTGGAGCACGCGCTGCACATACACCTGGGTCTGACGGTAAGGAGGTATGCCGCCGTAACGTTTGACTGCCCCCATGCCGGCGTTATAGGCTGCCAGAGCCAGGGGCAGATTGCCATCGTAGGCGTTGAGCAGACGGCGCAACAGGCGCGCCCCGCCATTAATATTCTGCTGCGGGTCGAAGGGATCGCTCACCCCCAACCCGCGGGCTGTGCCCGGCATCAGTTGCATCAAGCCGGCCGCCCCAGCTGAGGAGACGGCATCGGGGTTGAAATTGGATTCGACCTGGATCACCGCCTTAATCAGCCGCGGGTCAACTTCGTAGCGGGCGGCGGCTTGCTGAATAAGGCTCTCAAAGCGGCTGGGTGTGGCAGTGTTATCTGAGATGGACGGGTTAGGTCGCCCTTGCCCTGCTGCTTCCAGGTCGAGGCCTTCCAGCAATTTCAGTATCAACTGAAACAAGGCCATCTGGAATTGACCAGTGAAAATCGAAGAATCCAGCATCTAAGCCACTCCTGTGGAGCGATGATAGGCGCGGCTGATATAAACATCGTCTTGCTGATGCTTCTCTTGTTGGGCCTGCTCCTGCTGGTAGCGTTCAATTTCCTTGTTTTTCAGGATTTCCAAGGCGGCTTCATCCTGGCGCGCGGTCACGACCTCCTGGCGTTTCGCCTGCACCTGCACGGCCAGTTCTCGCAAGCGCTCCTGCTGTTGCTGAATATGCTGGTTGACCACTTTAAGGGTGGAACGCAAGCGCGCCAGCAGGAACAGGTCAATCTCACCCTGCTGGCACTGGTTGAGTTGTTCGAAGAGGCGCGCCTGGCTGTCTTTCAGCGCCTCCAGAAAGGTCTGTCCGCGCTGTTGCGCCTGAAGCAGGCGGCTTAACTCCACCTCCAACATTTCGACGCGGTTGTGGCGGTAATCCAGCACAGGCTGCAAGGAGAATTTAGGTGTCATCGGCGTACCTTCCTTTTGATGGCGCGTCGCCTTTAGCCCTGGCTGGCCAGAGGTGGAGAGGCGGGTTGGGTGTAGAGGGGAGGCCAATCTTTACAATGCACATATGGCTTCCATCCTTTGTTGCGTTTCCTCGAAGGGCGTAAAGTCCTGCTGGTCTTGTTGCAAAAATGCCAGGATGGCGGGCAAGGCGCGTAAGGCCGCATCCACATCGGCATCAGAACCGCTGACATAGGCGCCGATATTGATCAGATCGCGCGCTTTCTCATACGCGGCCAGCAACTTGCGCACTTGAGCGGCATAGGCGCGGTGTTGCGGGTGGGTGACATAAGGCATGACGCGGCTGATGCTGTTGAGCACATCAATAGCGGGATAGTGATTGCGGGCAGCCAGGTGGCGGCTGAGGAGGATGTGCCCGTCCAGAATGCTGCGGGCAGCGTCGCAGATGGGTTCATTGAAGTCATCGCCTTCCACTAAAACGGTGTAGAAGCCGGTGATTGAACCCTTTTCATTGGTGCCGGCTCGCTCCAGGAGTTTGGGCAGCAGGGCGAACACCGAAGGGGTATAGCCTTTGCTGGCCGGCGGCTCGCCGATTGCCAGACCGACTTCGCGCTGCGCCATGGCGAAGCGGGTCACCGAATCCATCAAGAAGGTTACGTCCAGGCCCTGGTCGCGGAAGTATTCGGCGATGGTGGTGGCCACCCAGGCAGCTTTCAAACGCACCAGGGCCGGCTGGTCGGAAGTGGAGACCACCACCACCGAACGCTGCAGGCCGGCCTGGCCCAGGTCGCGCTCGATGAACTCCTGGACTTCGCGGCCGCGCTCCCCCACCAGGGCAATAACGCTGACATCCGCCTGACAATTGCGGGCAATGCTGCCCAGCAGGGTGCTTTTCCCCACCCCACTGCCGGCAAATATGCCCAGCCTCTGGCCCTTGCCAGGGGTCAGCAAGCCATCAATGGCGCGCACGCCGGTCACCAGGGGCTGAGAGATGGGTTGGCGGTTGAGTGGATGGGGGGCAGCGTTGTAGGTGGGCACGGTGGCCAGGTTGCCCAGAGGGCCACGCCCATCAATGGGGCGCCCCAGGCCATCCAGCACCCGTCCAAGCAACACCCGGCCGACCGGGGCGCGGAAGACGCTCCGCAGGGGGGTGATGGGGCTGCCTGGCTGGATGCCCTGCATCTCGCCCAGGGGCATGAGCAGGGTGCGTTGTTGGCGAAAGCCCACCACCTCGCACAACAAGCCCTGGGTGCTGCTGGCCTCAATCTCGCACACCTCACCGATCTGACAATCCAGGCCGGTGGCTTCGATGGTTAAGCCCACCACCTGCACCACGCGACCGGTCAGGCGCAGCGGGTTCAGGCGGCTGAGCGCCAAATGATAACGGGTGAAATCAGGCAGGGCGCTGAGGCTGTGGTTCACGCCTGGCCTCCTTCGTCGCCTGGCGCAGCGGCCAAGGGCTGGCCGGCAGTGCTGAGCAAGGCCTCTTTTACTTTCTGAAACTGGGTTTCAACCCGCGCGTCCACTGAACCAAACTGACCCTCCACATAACAGCCACCACGTTTGATCACCTCTGAGGCCACCAGTTCCATGCGTTGGCCGCTGAGCACCGTTTGCTGCTGCACCCAATGCGGTCCCAGCAAGGCAGCATCTTCAGGGTGGACATAGATGCGCAGATCGCCCAGAGAGCGTGCCTCGGCCAGGGCGCGTGAGAACGCCTGACCCAAGACTTCAGGCTCTAACGGCAAGCCATCGCCAAACAGGGTTTGAGCAATTTCGATCACCAGGCGCAACATCATCATTTCGCCCTGATTTAAAAGGTCGTCTCGCCAGGCTTTGACCTGCTCAACGATGGAGGCGGCCGTGCGCAACAGATCGGCCGTCTTGGCGTGAGCCGCCTCCAGCCCTTCCTGGCGGGCACGAGCGGCGATGGCGGCGGCTTGAGCATGGGCTTGCTGGGTGATTTGCTCTGCCTCCGCTTCAGCGCGATAAACGATCTCGTCGGCGCGCGCCAGAGCCTGGCGCACGATAGCCTCGGCCTGGGCTTGGGCCTCTTGCAGGAGGTGCTGGGCGGGAGTATCCCAGCCGCCGAGGCTGGCAGCCGAAGGCGAAGCTGGGCTCTGGGAGGAGACTAGCCTCCCCTGGCAGGCAAAGGCGGAGGCAGAAGGTTCCAATTCAGGAGGTGACCAGAGTTCAGGTGCGCTGTCGCCGGCGGCGTGTGCGACTGAATAGGCCTGCGGGGCAAAATCGGCCTGCGGCGGTTGCCATGCGGGCAGTTCGGTCTCGAGGATAGGCACAAAGTCCACCGCCGGGCCAGGCGCGGGCGCGCCTTCAGCCTGGAACAGGGATGGCTTCCCCACTGGCCGAGCCGCACCGCTGCTCGAAATCTCAGGTGGTTGCCAGGCGCTGATTTGAGCCAGGCGAGGCTCATCGGACTCAGGCAATAATGGCATATTCCGCTCCACCACCGCCAATGACAATCTCTTCGGCTTCTTCCAGAGCGCGCACGGTATCCACGATGCGCCGCTGGGCGGCATACACGTTCTTGGCCAATTGCGGGCCAAGCGGTTCTATCTCTTCTTTAAGCGTCTCGCGGGCGCGTTCGGACAGGTTACGGAAGATCAATTCGCGCACTTTCTCCGGCGCCCCTTTGAGCGCCAGCGCCAGGTCTTGCTTGTTGACATCGCGGAGCACGCGCTGGATGCTGCGGTCATCCAACTTGACCAGGTCGTCGAAGGTGAACATATTGGCGCGAATTTCTTCCGCCAGGGATGGATTGAGCGAATTCAGAGCCTCCAGGATGGTCTTCTGCACGCCGCGATCCACGTTGTTTAACATTTTCACCAGGAAGGACACCCCACCCGTCTCGCGAAAGCCAGCCATGCTGATCACGCCGGAAAGTTTGTGCTTAAGACCGCGCTCAACCACATCCACCACATGGGGTGAGACGCGATCCATCTTAGCCAGGCGCAGGGTCACTTCCACCTGCAATTCGGGAGGCAAGTTGGTCATGATGTCAGCCGCCAGTTTCGCCTCCAGATAACTGAGCACCAGGGCGATGGTTTGGGGGTGTTCATCCTGCAGCAGGGCGGCAATTTGAGCTGGGTCGGCGTTGCGCAGGATCTCAAATGAGGATAGTTGCTGGCTGGCGGAGATGCGTTCCAGGATTTCTGCCCCGCGGCGTGGCCCCACCGCCCGCGCCAGGAGTTGACGGCTATACTCTACCCCGCCCACCATCATGTTGGCGGCGCTCATAGATAGTTTGTAGGCTTCTTCCATCACCTGACGACGGGTGTCGTGACCTACCGAGCCAACCTCGCTCACCGCCAGCAGGACGCGCTCCAACTCGCTTTCCCCCAGATATTGCAACACGCGCGAAGAATTTTCTACGCCCAAACACAGCAGCAACACGGCGGCTTTGAACAAACCCGGATTATTCACCACGTTGGTGTTAGCCATTGCCGCGCTCTCCTTCGTTCAGCCACAGTTGGACGATGCTGGCCAGGCTGGCGGGGTCTTTGTCAGCCATTTCCTGGATCAGTTTGTGCAACTGTTCCTCTTCAGGGGAAATCGTCGGAACTTCGATCTTCAAGGTGGAAGAGGATGAGCGGGTTTCACCCGCGCTCTCCAAGCGGGCGGCAATCTGTTCAGCCGGCGAGGCTTTAGCCTGCTGCTGGGCCTTATCGAGCAGGGCTTGCAGTTGAGGCTGTAGGCTGGCCGAGGGCAAGGCTACCTCAGCCACCGGCCTGAGCACAGGCGTCCAGGCTTCGCTGGAAGCCAGTTTGAGGTTGTTCAGCAGGCGCTGGACGTACCACAGCAACGCCGCCAGGAGCAGGATCGCCCCCAGTGCCATGCCGATCTTGAGATAGAGATCGGTGCGGGCGCTTTTGGCCAGGTCGGCTGCCTGAGTCTCATAATAGGTGCGGTCAAAAGCCAGCGATTCCACAGCCAGGGTATCGCCGCGGGCGCTATCAATGCCAGCGGCAGCGGCAATGACCGCCTTCAGGGTGTCCAATTGGGCCGGGTCACTCACGCCATCCACCAACACCGAGAGCGAGAGGCGTTGGATTTTGCCCGGCTTTTCCTTCTCATAAGACTGAATCTGGGTCACCTCGTAGTTTACCGTCTGCTCAGTGCGGGTATAAACCAGCGCCTGATTCTCCAGCGAGACGCCACTGCCCGCCGGGGGCAAATTGGCTACCGCCCCTGGAATGCCACCTGGGGTGGCGTTGGTAGTGGTATAGGTCTCCATCACGTTTTGCGAACTGCGCACCGCCGTGCGGTTAGGGTCGTAGGACTGCGTGGTGGTCTCGCGCTCCGTCCAGTCCAGGGTGACGCTGGCCTGAACCACCGATTTGTTGGGGCCCAGGGCGGTATCCAGCAGTTTTTGCACCTTGGCCTGCACCTCGCGCGCCGCCATCAATTCAGCCGTGCGGCGGCTGTCCATCTCAGCCTGGCTTTCTTCCTGGCCCTGAGCCGCGCCCGAAGCCAGCAAATTGCCATTGACATCCACCACCACCACATTCTCAGGCGAAAGGCCCTCCACCGAACTGGCCACCAGGTGGGTGATGGCTTGCACCTGGGCAGCGTCCAAATGCTGGCCGGGCCTCTCTTTTACCGTTACGGATGCCGTGGCAGGTGGTTGCTCGCTGGCGAGCAGGGTCTTTTCGGGGGTGACGATATGCACCCGCACCGCTTCTACCGCATTCAGACTACCGATGGTGCGCTCCAGTTCGCCTTCTAAGGCTTGCTGATAATTCACTCGTTGGGTGAATTCCGTCATCCCCAGGGTGTTGCCGCTGAAAAGTTCAAAGCCCACGGAGCCTCCCTGAGGCAAACCCTGACGCGCCATCTTCAGGCGGACTTCATATACCTTTTCGGACGGAACCAGGATGGTGCCGCTCCCCCTCAGTTGGTAGGGGATGTTTTCCGCTTCTAATTTCTCGACGATTTGGCCGGCGTCAGCTTCGCTCAGGCCGCTGAAAGCCACAGCATAACTGGGGGTGCTGGCCCACATCAAGAAAATAGGGATGAGCACCAGCGCCATGGCCACCATTGCCACCAGGGCCAGACGCTGAGCTTTGCTCTGTTTGTTCCAAAAGGCGGCGAATTGGGCGCGTAACTGGGTTAGCATGGCATCCTGAATTGAGGTTTAAAGGTGTAAGTCGGCGTCAGAGACGAGAGGGTAGGTACCTGGTCATACAGGGCACTTGATACTGGAATAGGCCGCATGGGAACACCTGGCTCGCTTTCAGATATTCATGCGGGTGATCTCGCGATAGGCTTCCACCAGCCGATCGCGGATGGCAATGGCGATGCGAAAGTTGATGTCGGTCTGCTCAGCGGCGATCATCACCTGATGCAGGTCCACATTCTCGCCGGCCGCCAGTTTTTCCAGCAGGGCGTCGCTTTCGTTTTGAGACTGGCTCAGGGCTTGCAACGCCTGCTCGAAGGTTTGCCCGACGGCCTGGGTTGGGCTATGGGTCTGGTGCTCACCCTGAACGGGTTGTAAATTTTGTACAGAGGGCAAGTGTACTTTGGGTACTTGCATATCCACCGCTCCGGGGTTCGTCTGATAGGGACGAGAGTGCTCTCATTCTGGGCTAGCGGCCGATCTCAAGGGCTTTGAGGGCCATCTTCTTTGCCGCTTCTACAACAGCCAGGCTGGCCTCGTAGGAGCGCGTGGCTGAGAGCATGTTGGTCATTTCCACCACCAGGTTGACGTTGGGATAGGTCACATAGCCTTCTTCGTCGGCATCGGGGTGGGTGGGGTCGTACACACGCGTGCCCGGGCTGGGGTCGGTGACGATGGATGCCACGCGTACCCCACCCAGGGGCGCATCCGGCATGCCAGAGGCGTTGCGCCGCGCCACAAACAGGCGGCTCAGGAACGAATTACCTGCCTGAGGAGCAAAGACCACATCCTGGCGTTGATAGGCGCCACCCTCAGCGGTGTGGGTGGTCTCAGCGTTGGCGATATTGTTGGCGATCAGGTCCAGGCGTAAACGCTGAGCGCTCAAAGCCGAGGCTGCAATGCGCAAACTATTCCAGAAACTCATAAGGCTACCCCAATCCAGAAATTCACTATAACGGGCTTACTGTGCATCACCATCCTAGCACATCCGCCTGATGGGTTCAGTAAAGGGGAGATGAAGGCCAGATAAAAAAGGCGTGAAGGATGGGGGTGATAACAAAATCATCCCTATGGGTTATGGCTTATCCTTCCTTTTGTCTGGGGGCGGTGGATGATATTTTTGACCTTATTTGGTAAATTATGCTTGAATGCAGAAGCCGCCTCGACCTCAACGGGTGTTGATCGCCTCCAGCCATCCCCTTTTTGCCCAGGGATTGCGCAGCCTGCTCCTGGCGCGCTACCAGAGGCAGGTGGAAATCGTGGGGGTGGCAACCAATCTGGAGGAGGCTCTGGTTGCCCTGGAAAGGCAGCAACCCGACCTGATCATTGTGGATTACGACGATCAGGTGTTCAATCGCGAAGAGTTCCTAGCGCGCTTCGTGGAAAGCGCCCGCAAACTGCGTGTGGTGCTGATTTCTTTGCAAAACCCTGAAGAGGCTATCGTTTATGATCGCCGCACTCTGGCCGCGGCCCAGATTGAGCATTGGCTGGAAGAGTGGCCTGTGGCAGAGCCATCAAGAACAGCGCCCACGCCGGGCGCGGTAGAAATTTCCGGGAGAAGGGCTATGAAACATCTTGTCATTGCAGGTATTCTCGTGATCCTGGTCACTGCGCTATTGATTGCCGGCCTGGAGCGGGTCAGGCTCTTGCCGGAGGCAGCCGCTTTGCAGGCTGTACCCATTGATTGGATGTTTGGCCTGGAATTCAAGGTCATCGCCTTTCTGTTTGCCCTGATTGTGGTGTTTATGGTCTATAGTATCCTGGTCTTTCGCCGTAAGCCGGGCGATACCAGCGATGCCCGCCACATCGAAGGCAACCCCAAACTGGAGGTCACCTGGACGCTCATCCCGTTGATAACCGTCCTGGCCTTCTCCTTCCTGGGGGCGCGCACCTTAGCCGAGACCCAGGCGGTGGGGGATAAGGTGATCGAAGTCAACGTCACCGGCGCTCAATGGGCCTGGCGCTTTGAATACCCGGATTGGGGCATCGTGACCAATGAGTTACGGCTGCCGGTCAACACCCAGGCTTTGTTGCACCTCTCGTCGCTGGACGTGATCCATTCCTTCTGGGTGCCCGAGTTCCGCGTCAAGCAGGATGCCCTGCCTGGCGATGAGCGTTTTGTGCGCGATTTGCGCATCACGCCGACCAAAATCGGTCAATACAAGGTGCGCTGTGCCGAAATGTGCGGCCTGCAGCACGCCTTCATGGAAGCGGCGGTGATCGTCATGAGCCAGGCCGACTTCGACGCCTGGGTGGCAACCGAGAGCGGCCTCTCTGCCGACCCGGTGGCGCGCGGGCAGAAATGGTATCAGACTTATGCCTGCTACACCTGCCATACTACCGACGGCAGCGTCAAAGTTGGGCCTTCCTTCAAGGGCCTGTATGGCAGCACGGTGAAGTTTACCGATGGCACTTCGACCACCGCTGATGAGGCTTATCTGTTCGAGTCGATTCGTAACCCGGCGGCAAAGATTGTGGAAGGTTTCCCGCCTGCCATGCCGCCTAACATCGCCGAGAAGATGAGCGACGATCAGGTTCGGGATGTGATTGAGTTCATTAAAAGCCTGAAATGATGATGGAGCATTGGGAGATTGGGCTATGAGCGTAAAAACGAGCATCTTTTCCACTGCGCTGGTGCGTGGCCTGCTGGGTATGCTGCTGGGTTTTCCACCCGGCATGCTGCTGGTGATGGCTGTGCGCCTGTTGCTGGGCCTGCCCGCCTGGAAAGCCGAACCCGCCTGGGTGGTGGGGGCGGTTTTTGGCGTGGTTGGCTTCATGTTTGGCACAGGGGTGATGAACGACTGGCTGCGCTGGGCCAGAGGCGAAGAGACCCCCGAACATCCCCAGGCTGACCCCAGCCTGAAGGGTTGGGCGAAAATTCTCAACGTCTCTTACGATCACAAGGTGATCGGCATCCAGTACGGCCTCACCGCCCTGTTATTGTTCACCCTGGCCGGGGCGTATGCCTTGACCTTCCGCACTGAGTTGTACTCCCCCGGCATTCAGTTCCTGCAACCTAAGTACTTTAATACCACCATGAGCCTGCACGGCATCGTCATGATCGGCGCCATGTTGATTGGAGTGGGGGCAATGTCAAACTTCTTAGTGCCGCTGATGATCGGCGCCAACGATATGGCTTTCCCGCGCCTGAACGCTTTTGCTTACTGGATTAACGTGCCAGCCGCTGTTTTGCTCACACTGGTGTGGTTCCTTGGCGGCTTCGACACCGGTTGGACTGGCTATCCACCTCTGAGCGCCAAAGCGCCGCTGGGGATGCAGATGTTCTTCCTGGGGGTGTACTTCATCGGTTTTTCGTCTATCTTCGGCTCGCTCAACATCATCGCCACCATTGTCAAGATGCGCGCCCGGGGCATGAACTACTTCCGTATGCCCATCTTCGTCTGGACGGCGTTTGCCACGGCCGTGATTGGCCTGACGGCCACCCAGTTGATCGGTCTATCCTTCCAACTGGTGATGTTCGAGCGCCTGTTCGGTATGGGCTTCTTCGACCCGGCCAAAGGCGGCGACCCCATCCTCTTCCAGCATCTGTTCTGGTTTTACTCACATCCGGCGGTGTATGTCTTCGTCCTCACCGGGCTGGGCGTGATCAGTGAACTGCTGCCGGTGTTTGCCCGCAAGCCGCTTTTCGGTTATCGTTGGGTGGCGCTCTCATCTTTCGGAATTGCCCTGGTGGGTTTCCTGGTGTGGGGCCACCACATGTTCACCTCAGGCATGGCGCCTTACCTGCGCGTGCCCTTCATGTATAGCACCTTATTGGTGGCTGTGCCCACAGGGGTAAAATTCTTCAGTTGGGTAGCAACCATGTGGGAGGGCAAATTGTCCTTCGAGACGCCCATGCTCTTCGTGTTGGGGGCGATCTCGATCTTCCTGCTCGGCGGGTTGAGCGGTCCACCCAATGGCGTGGTCTCCACCGACCTGCACCTGCAGGACACGTATTGGATCGTGGGGCATTTCCACGCCACCATGTTCGGTGGTTTTGTCTTCCCCTTCTTTGCCGCCATCTACTACTGGTACCCCAAAATCACCGGGCGCATGTATAACGAACGCCTGGGCAAAATCCACTTTTACCTGATGCTGCCGGCTTTCTATGTACAGTCGTTGGGGCAGATGCAGGCCGGCCTGTTGGGTATGCGCCGCCGCATCGCCGATTATGACCCAGCGCTTGGCGTCACCCTGACCCAGCATCTGATCACAATTGCCGGTTTCATCATCGGCCTATCGGTGCTGATCGCCTTCTATAACTTTGCCGTCAGCCTAAGACGAGGCGAGGTAGCCGTGGCCAACCCCTGGCGCTCGCGCTCGCCTGAATGGCAGTTGCCCTCGCCGCTGCCGGCGATTAACTACGAGCAACCCATCGAAGTGGTGGGTGAACCTTATGATTACGGCCTGGAGGGCTCGGTTTATGTGTTGCCGTTGGGCAGCCGCCCCAGGGTTGAACCGCCATTAGGCGCAGCCCCGTCTCCGGCCACCACCGACTGACCTTGGATGGAAACAGGAGAAAAGGCTATGGACGCGAAACAAATGGATGAGAAAAAAACACAGGCTTTTCAGATTGGCTTCGCGGTCATCGTGATCTTAGCCATGTTGACCGTGGGTGAGTTCTGGCTGGGGTCAGTGGCCTCAGGCTGGTGGGCGCCGATCATTGGGGTGGCGCTGCTCAAGGCTTTCTTCGTGGTGCGCGATTACATGCACATCGGGCGTCTCTTTACTTCTGAAGAGGAGGTGCAGTAATGATGCCGCACACTTCTACCCTGGCTGAATACCGTCAACGCTTGAGCATTAACCGCCTGGGGTTATGGCTGTTCATCCTCTCGGATACCTTCGTCTTCGGCGGGTTGTATGTCAGCCGTTTCTACCTGCTTGGCCCAGAAGTGCGCCCGGAGGTCAACCAGGTGGTGGGCCTGGTGGTCACCGCTGTGTTGCTCCTGAGCAGTTTCTTCATGAACCGCGCCGAGACCGCCATGGCGTATGGCGACCGCAAAACCTTCCTGCGGAGCACCCTGCTCACCCTGATCCTAGGCTCAACCTTTCTGATCGGTGTGGTCGGCGTGGAATGGCAGATCGCCCCCTTTGGCCCTGGCGATGGAGCCGCGGCCTCGCTCTTCTATACCATGACCGGCTTTCACGCCTTCCACGTGCTCAGCGGGGTGATCTTCCTGGCTGTGGTCTACCGCAATGGGCGCAAGGGTTTGTATTCTCCCGAGCGTCACTGGGCGGTGGAGGCCTGCGCCGTATACTGGCACTTTGTGGACGTGGTGTGGATCTTCTTCTATCCAGCCTTATACCTGATCGGCACACCGCCCCTCTAAGCGGTTTCGGAGTGACAGGTTAGCATGTTAACGTTGGGTTGGCGCAGATGGTCTATCGCATTGGGCGTTTTCCTGGCCCTGGCCTTGCTGGTCGCCTGGCGTGAAGTCAGCCGCCCCTACACCTACCAGGGTGCGTTGATTGATCCCCCCGCCCCGGCGGCTGATTTCACCTTGAGCGACCAGAATGGACAACCCTTCCACCTGAGCCAGCAGCGTGGACGCGTAGTATTGCTCTACTTCGGCTACACCCATTGTCCGGATGTCTGCCCGGCCACCCTGGCGGTCTTCAAGCGCATCAAGGATAGCCTGGGGCAGGAGGCAGACCAGGTGCGCTTTGTATTCATCACCGTGGACCCCGAACGGGATGACGCCGAAAGCCTGCGCCAGTTCGTCAGTGCTTTCGACCCCTCCTTCGTGGGTTTGAGCGGCAGCCGCGCCCAACTCCAGGCAGTGTGGAAAGCCTACGGGGTGTATCAGGCCCCACAACAAGTGGATAGCGCCCTGGAGTATGTGGTAGATCACACGGCGCGCATCTACGCCATTGATCGCCAGGGCAACTGGCGCCTGACTTTCCCCTTCGAGATGGACTGGCAGGCAATCGCTAACGATGTGGGCCATTTGCTGCAGCAGCAGTAACTGTGCAGGCAGACCTTTGCGGGATAGCAATGCTTTCCCCTGCCCCGGCGGGGTGGTGATAGTGTGAGATGTCGAGCCCTAATCCTGTTCAACCCTATCTCATGCGCTTGCTGATGGTGCTTTTGATCTCTGTGGGCCTAGCAGCGGCGATTAACGAGGGGGCTTATCTGTTTCAAAAGGAAAAATACGACCGCCCTGCCCAAACCATCCGCCTGATCATCCCGCCTGGCACGGCTCAGCGCGTGGCGGCAGGGGAGCAACCTCCCGAGTTGCCGCAAAAGATGGTCTTCGTCGCTGGGGATGTGCTGGAGGTGGTGAACCAGGACAACGTCGAGCACCAATTAGGGACGATCTGGGTACCGGCAGGAGCCAGCGGGCGTTTGACGCTGGATGGACCCAACCGCTATTCTTACTCTTGCTCATTTTCGACCAGCCGCTTCCTGGGCTTGGAAGTGCGTAATCCCACCACCTGGGGCACGCGTCTGAGCGCCCTGGCGATTACGGTGCCACCCCTGGCGACCTTCTTATTCATCTACAGCCTAGCGGCGTTTCCCCTCAAGCCTAAAAGCCGCGCCCCATCCCAGGACAGAGTCTGAAGAAGGTTTAAGACGTCTATGCGCATGTCTTCATGGCCTGAGGTGTCAGCCGTGCCTCAAACAACCTTTATCCTGCTGCGCCTTTTCAGCCGCCGCTGGCTCTTGGCCACCCTGTTGGTGCTGCTGGCGGCAGGGGTGATGGCGCGCCTGGGCGTATGGCAATTGGACCGCCTGGCTCAGCGGCGAGCTTTCAACGCCCGCTTGCTGGCTCAGATCAACCAGCCTGCCCTCACCCTGCAGGGGACAGCTCTTGACCTGGATCTCGCAGCCATGGAATATCGGGCAGTGATCGTGCGCGGTGTTTATGACTTCAGCCACCAGGTGGCCTTGCGCAACCAGGTTTGGGGCAATCAGCCCGGTGTGCGCCTGCTGACACCTTTGCGTATCGAGGGCAGCCAGCGCTATGTGCTGGTGGATCGGGGTTGGGTACCCCTGCAGGGTTACACCGATCTGGATTGGACGGCTTACGACGAGCCAGGCCTGGTGGAGGTGCGCGGGGTGATCCGCGCTTCGCAGAGCAAGCCCGATTTCGGCCGCCGTTCCGATCCCACCCCGGCCCCAGGCCAGGCGCCGTTGCGCCTGTGGTTCTTCGCTAATGTGGAAGCCATTGCGGCTCAAATGCCTTATCCCCTGCTGCCAATCTATATCCAGCAGGCAGACGAACCCACCCACACCACTCTGCCCTATCGCAGCCTGCCGCAGTTGGATTTAAGTGAAGGCCCACACCTATCTTACGCCATCCAATGGTTCACTTTTAGCGTGATGTTGCTATTAGGTTATCCGCTTTACGTGTATAAACGAGAGAGGCGATGAAATTTCTTAACAGCCAAGGTTTGATATCCACTGGGGCTAAACCACCTCAAGCCCAGCGCCTGTTCTATCTGGCTCTGAGCGCCAGCCTGCTGGTTTTCGGGGTGATCGTCCTGGGCGGCGTCCTGCGCGCTACCCAAGTGGGCGCAGCCTGTCCCGATTGGCCCACCTGTTGGGGGCGCTGGATGCCACCCGCAGGGTTGTCATCCGTCCACCTGGATTACCTCCACCGCCTGGCGACTGCCCTGGCGGCACCCTGGGTGCTGGTCGTTGCCTGGCTAGGATGGCGCACCTCGGGCGCTCAGGGGGTGTTCAAGATAACCTCGGCGCTATCCCTGGCGCTGCTGATAGCCCAGATTGGCCTGGGAGCCTGGGTTGCATCCCGCCTGCCCCAAGGGGAAGGCTGGTATTCTGCCCTGCACCTGGGGCTATCGTTGCTGTTGCTGGCAACGCTATGG
>JBBILY010000012.1:0-30801 GCA_037444705.1 Chloroflexota bacterium
ATCGTAGAGGGGCGCAATGCGCTGATACCGTGCTCGCACAGCGCTGGTGTGGCTTGGATGAGGTTGGATTTTGGCCATTTACTTCGAAAATTTCCTGGCGTGAGGAAAGGTGGGGTGTCAGGTTCAGGCACATTTTTGGCGCGCTTTTAACCCAGTTTTTGACCTACATAGAAGGACAGGGTTCCAAATAAAGTGGCGTAGCGGATCGGCTCCTCAACGTGTTCGAAGCCGGCCTGCTGCATCATTATGGGCAACAAGCCTTTGAAATTATCGGAGGTCTCCTCCAACCAGGGAGAGAAAATGGAGAAAATGCGCCCCCAAGCCGTATGAGGCTTGCCCAGGTCAGCAATATACACCTGCCCCCCGGTTTTCAGCACCCGATATACTTCGTCCAGGGAGCGTTGCTTGTTATCGCGGCTCAGGTGGTGGAACACCAAGCTGGATAAGACGCGATCGAAGGATGCATTGCGGTAAGGCAGGTTAAAGGCCATTCCATGCTCCAGGGTAATAGCCACCCCGCCTCTGACCGCCTTACGGCGTCCGATTTCGATGACTTGGCGATCGGCGTCCAGTCCAATTACTTCTACCTCAGGATACTCCTGCTTGAGCATGATGGTCAGAGTAGCCGTTCCACAACCCAGATCAAGCACGCGCTGGCCGGGCGAAATGTTCGCCCACTCCACTAACCGTTTCTTAAAAATCTCCTCTCGCATCCCCCAACGCAGCAACGGGTCATACAAAGGGGTCAGCCATTGAAATTTCAAAGCCGGGATAAACTTTGGCTCCTTATGGCTCACGGAGGCGTCTCTCCAGCCGCCTGCTGCTCGGGTTCGAGCGGCCGGCCTGCCCAGATTCTCATGAGCCATAGCGTCACCGCTAATATGACAAGGCCCATCACCTGCGCCGCACGGAAGCCGCCGGGCCAGATCAGGCTATCTCCCCGAAAGGCTTCCAGGAAGAGGCGCGCCCCTGCCGACAATGCAACCACGGCCAAGAAGTTTAGCCCTTGCCCTGAGGCGCCGAACGGGCGCTTCAATGCAATCAGCAAAACCCCTGAAGCCGCCAGGATTTCATAGGCCTGGCTGGGATGGCGATACTCGCTCCATAGATAGATGCGCCAGGGGAGGGTGTTTGTGGGTGCACCGTAAGCGTCTCCACTGAGCAGGTGCGCCAGGCCCAGGAAGACCATAAACGCGGCTAAACCGGGCGCCAGGGCGTCCAGGGCCGGGCGCAGGCGCAGTCCCTTCCGCTGGCCATAGACAAGAGCCACCAACACTCCGATCAGCAAGCCCTCACCTGGGGACAAAGTGTTGGGATTGAGGGAGAACAGGCTGAGTGGATTTTGGAGATAGGCGCTAAGGAAACGGATGGCATAGGCCAGCCTCGCTCCTACCAGTCCGCCTATCAACCCGGAGAAGATCAGGTTGTATATCAGATCAGGGCGGATCTTAAAGCGGGCAGCCTCTTTCTCCGCCAGCCACGCACCCACCCAGACTCCCAGGATCAAAGCCAGGCCAGAGGTTTGCAGCAGGAATGGCCCGAGGCGCAAGTACAGCAGCATATTATCTGGACTCCTTAATAAGTTCTTCAACTTTGGATTGAATCAGGGCTTCGCTCATCGGTCCGCCCACCACCACTGACCGGATCACGCCCTGGCGGTCAACAAAGAATGTGCTGGGCAGGCCGCGCAGGAGATAGCGCTTGCTGGCCTCGCCTCTGCGATCCAGCAATATAGGGAAGGTCAGCCCTAACTCTTGAATGAAACGGGAGACTGCGACCTCATCGTCCTGGTCAGTCAGGTTGACAGCCAGCACTTCCAGTCCCATCGGCTTGAACGAGCGATACACTCTTTCAAGGGCGGGCATTTCAGCCCGGCATGGGGGACACCAGGTGGCCCAAAAGTTGATCAGCACCACCTGACCGCGCAGGTCGGAAAGGGTTATCTGACCTCCATCCAGGGTTTCCAGGGTGAAGTCGGGAGCGCTAAAGCCCTGGCGCGGGCTGGGCGGCGGTGCGCCATTGCTGGTGGCGGCGGCTGGGGCACGAGTGAGGATGCTCCAAAGCACCCCCAGCGCCAAAATGCCTGGGGTCAAGGCCAGCCAACGGCGGTCATTGTTCAACAAACTGCTCAGTTCCATGCAGGCCTCCACCAAATGCATGGCCGCTCAAATATCCGAGGTAAGCGGGCGCGAGGGGCAATACGCAAGGCGATAGGAAAGAAAGCATTCCGGCCACCAGGGCGATGAAATAAGTAGGCGCTGAAGCCGTTACCAGGGGCAAGTCCAGGAACAAACCGTTCTTCTGTGCCCAAATGGCAATCCAGGTGATCTGATTGCCCAGGAGCATGGCGCCGATCAGGAGCAGGAAAAGCCCACTGGCGATCTGCACCTTGCGCAGGTGGCGTTGAAAATGGCGCACCACCTGGGTGGCTCGCTCCATGCCCAGGCCAAGCGCCAGGAAGGGCAGTCCCAGCCCCAGGGCGTAACCGCTAGCCAAAACCATCCCCTGTGTGGCAGTCTCCTGGCTGAAGCCTAGAGTGAGAATCGCCCCCAACGTGGTGCCCACACAGGGGGTCCAACCGGCAGCGAAGAGCACCCCCATCAAACCCGAGGCCCATAGCCCCTGCCGGGAACGCCCCTGCCATTGCGGGCGGGTATCGTAATACAGCCAGGGAATTTTCACCACCCCCAAGGTGGCTAAGCCAAACAGGATAACTACGGCACCGCCCATTCTACCCAGGATGTGCTTATATTCCCCAAACGTCTGTCCCAACAAGGTTGCCGCCCCACCCCACCCAATGATGAACACCACTGAGAAACCCAAAACAAAGGCTAAGGCATGGGTAAAAACCCATAACCTGCCGCTCCACCCAAATTGACGATAATGATTGTCCATATTAACTTATTATACCCCACAGCCCCTGCCACCCCCACCGACCTGGGGCAGTAAGCCGTGCGTCGAAAGCCATTGGTGCACTGTCTGAAAGCCAGACAGCGATGAATAACGCCGGCTGAGTAACTGGCGGGCGTCTACCCGAGCAAAGTCCACCTTCTGTGAAACCTTGAAGTAGGTGGCCAGTTCCAGCGACTGTTGAGGATACCAGTAGGCATTCGCATATTTAGCCGCCTGGAACATCTCATCCACTGTGGCTCCCTGAGATGCCATGAGTTCCAGCAGGCCCAGCATGGCCATGCCATGGTTACAATCGGGAAAATGGGTTGGGTTATCGCAGCACGGACGGTAAACCTGTTGCGTCACTTCTTCCAGGCGCGCCTGTTGTTCGGCCGTGAGTTCTACGATGGTGGTGCTGGCATAAAGATCCCGCACCGCTTTGGCGGCCAGAGTCCAGCCTCCTGTCGAGGCGTAATTCACCACGTTTGCCCGCCCCTCACGCACCATGGGCCCCTGGGTCAAGATTGGGTTATCATTGGTCAGGCCCAGAGCCCAGAAGAAGTTGAGCAAGAAGTAAGCATTTTCCTGGTTGAAGACCACTTGCTCTACACTGCCCCGCTGTAAGATATTAAGTTGGTTTTCGTTCAAAGGCTGTCCAGCGCGGGCGTAGACCTGGATGAAATCCTCGGCTCTTATTGCCCCTGCCGCGAGCAACTTCGGCCCAATTTCCCCAAACGTGGCCGGGACGATGTAGCCTTCGGCAGGGTTGATCTGCTGCGCCAACATTGCCATGTCGGCTTGGGAGAGGCGCGCCTGCGTGTGTTTTTGGCTCCCGAGGTAATAGCCACCAAGCGAACCGCTGATAAAGGCCACAAGGGTGATAAGCGACCAGAGTGTGTTTAGTCTTTTCCTGCTGCGCCTGTCCTTCGGCAATTCAGAAGTACTCCCCTCGCTACGGCTTGGGGTTGATTCATGGATGGGTGCTGGGGATGGTGTCTGAGCGTGAATCGGGTTTTGCATTTGGAACCTCGCCATGATTGGTTTACAAGAAGGGCGAAGGACCAGGATTCGGCCGAGAAGGCTCTGACGTAGAGCCTTCTCGTGATTTCTGGTTCTACAGGTGAGGTCAGGATCAGGAAGAAAGATTCTGCTATCTCACCTCAGAGAGTTAATGGTGGTGTCCATGGCTTTCGTGACCGCCATGCTCCTTAGGCTGCTGCAGGTATTTCTCTGGCTCTTTGGCAAAAGCCGTCTTACAACCTGGTGCGCAGAAGTAGTAGGTCTTCCCTTTGTATTCATAGGTGGCTGCAGCCGACTTCTCATCCACTTGCATGCCGCATACAGGATCAATTGCCATTTTAAACTCTCCTTTCATTGAAAAAATATGCTGTAAACTAAAACGCCTAGAATGGATAGCAACACCAGCAGGATCGCCAATCCGACTGGATTGCTCATCATCATGGCTGTACCGTGCATCATACCCATCGTCCCTGCCCCACCTGTGAGAAGCAAGTCCAGCACTAAGAGGACGAAGAGCGCTCCAAGCACAATGAGGAGAACGGTCCATATCTCCATAATTCACTCGCCTCCCGCGGTTTGCCTGGCATCCCCTTGGCGATACCGCTTTTTAACCGCAGAAATGACCAGGGGCATTGAGACGATCAGGCTGAGCAATCCAATCCAGGCCGCCCCACCCAGGCGAGCGACCATAGGGTAATTGCCGCTCAGGGTGGTGACCAGGAAGAAGGCCAGCGCTGCACCGACCGAAATGGGCAAATAGATTCGGGCGCTGCAGCGGGCGATTTCTTGCTCCACTTGCTCATGTTCCATGGTTCAACTCCAGAATGGTTTTTTGATTAATCCGCATGAGCCCCGCCTAATCGGGCTTGCAGGGCTTTTTGCGCCTTTTCTTCGCGCCAGATTGAGGGTTTAAAGCCTCGCAACAGGAGTGTATTGAGGGTCACGGAGACGGAACTGATCGCCATCATCAGCCCTGCCACTTCTGGGCTGATGATCAGGGAGGCAAATGGATAGAACAGACCTGCACCTAAGGGGATGCCAAGCGTATTGTAAATGAACGCCCAGAACAAATTTTGCTTGACCTTGCGCATCGTGGCTTTAGCGATTTCAATGGCGACGATAACATCGCGCAGGTCATCCTTGATTAAGATCACATCTCCCGTCTCCTTGGCTACATCTGTGCCCGAGCCAATAGCCATGCCCACATCAGCCTGGGCCAGAGCCGGGGCGTCATTGACCCCATCGCCGACCATGGCCACCTTTTTACCCTGCTTCTGGAGTTTCTTAATCTCCTCGGCCTTGTCCGCAGGCAAGACCTCTGCTAAGACACGGTCTATACCCACCTTACGCGCAATAGCCTCTGCGGTGCGGCGGTTGTCCCCCGTGATCATCACCGTTTCCAGGCCCAATTGATGCAGGCGATGGATCGCTACTGCTGCATGTTCTTTAAGGGTATCCGCCACGGCGATCAAGCCTGCGGTCTGGCCATTTACAGCTACAAACATCACGGTTTTACCATCATTCTCAAGCGCTTCTGCCGCAGTGACCAGGTTTGAAACGTCCACACCCCGCTCAATCATCAGTTTACGGTTGCCCAGCAACACCTTTAGCCCGTCCACGCTGGCCTCCACCCCATGTCCAGTGATGGCATTGAAACTCTCTGGATCGCGTATGTTTAAACCGCTCTTTTGAGCCGCCCGCACAATCGCCTCACCCAGCGGGTGCTCAGAGTTCTTTTCGGCCGTAGCAGCCAGTTGCAGGATGGAATGCTGTGGATTTAGTGGAGCAGGCTGTCTACTCCCAACCTGCCAACCATCTTTGGCGATAACATCCGTCACCGACGGCTCGCCCCTGGTTAGGGTACCTGTCTTGTCAAACACGATGAGCTGCAACTTGCTGGTATTCTCGATGGCTTCAGTACCTTTAAACAGCACCCCATACTCAGCCCCCTTGCCTGTGCCTGCCATCATGGCGCTGGGGGTGGCCAACCCGACCGCGCAGGGACAAGAGATGACCAACACGGTTACGCTTAGTAAGAGCGAGAAGCCAAAAACACCAATCTCGCCCAGCGTGTATGGCGAGAGGATAAAGCGCGATGCGGGGTCGAAGAACATGCGGTAACCCAAGAAAAACCAGAAGACAAACACCAGGATCGCCAGCAAGTGGACACCCAAAATAAAATGCCCGGCTACCCAGTCGGCCAGTTTTTGAATAGGGGCTTTACTGGCCTGGGCATCCTCCACCAGTTTGATGATCTGAGCCAGGGCAGTCTCCTTGCCCACGCGGGTGGCTTTGAACTTAAACGCCCCGCTCTTATTCATTGTCCCGCCGATCACGGGATCACCCGCCTTCTTCTCAACCGGCAGGCTCTCCCCGGTCAGCATGGACTCATCCACAGCCGAGTATCCCTCGACGACGATGCCATCCACCGGGATGGATTCACCCGGCCGCACCAGGATCAGGTCACCGACTTCGACCTCATCCGCGGGGATCTCCTCTTCCCGACCCTGACGGATAACGCGCGCCACCTTCGGTTGAAGTTTCATCAGTTTACGAATGGCTTCAGAGGTGCGCCCACGGGTTAGCGCCTCCAGCCAGCGCCCGAGGATAATGAAGGCAGTCAACAGCGCTGCGCTTTCGAAAAAGGTGGCCCCTTCGCCGCCAAAGCCTGCCCTGGGAAACAGGGTATTGATAACGGCAATGCCATAAGCCGCGCCGATGCCGGTCGCATAGAGCAGGTTCATGTCGGTTACGCCGTGCTTAAGGCCCCGCCAGGAGTTGGTGAAGAACTGTCGCCCTGGCCCAAATACGACCGGCGTGGTTAATAAGCCAATCACCCACTTATAAGACAGCCAGGCAGGGATAAAGGCCTTCAAAGGCCCCAGCATGTCATAGAAGGTGCCGATCATGACGATCAGGCCAATGCTGGCGGCGATGATCAGATTTCGCCCCTGGCGCTTGATCTCTTCCTGACGCGCCAGACGTTCACGGTCAAGTGCATCAGCGCCTTCGCTGCGTTCTTGAGCTTCATAACCAGCCTCGCTCACGGCGCGCTTCATGGCAGAAATGGAAACGACACCCGGGATATACACCACACGGGCTGTGCCTAATCCCAGATTGACCACCGCCTCCAGCACACCCGGCAGACCTTTGAGGGCGCTTTCGACATGGGCTACACAGGAGGCACAGCTCATGCCACGCACCTCCAAAGTTAATTCAGCGGTAGCGATGGCATAGCCCACCCCCTCCACAGCACGCTTCATATCGCTCAGGTTAACGCGCTGTGGATCATATTTCAGACTTGCCTTATTAGTGGCCAGGTTAACCACAACCTGGGAAACCCCAGGAAGTTCTTTCAGCGCGCCCTCTACATGTGCCACGCAGGAGGCGCAAGTCATACCGCTTATGGGTAGGGTGAGTTCGAGCATTGAATCGGTCATAAGATCACCTTCCTAGAAACAGGATTAAGAGTCAGCCAGTGTTGGAGGAGTTTTCGCCCTTATGCGAGGTCTAACGCCATTCTCTACCATCTCTGCAATGAGAGGTTGGGGCACAGAGGTAACCTGTTTAAATAACTTCAGGCACGTTTCCAATTCCTCTTGCCGTTGCTCCTCACAGGAACTATGGAGGATTACTTCCAGGCTGCGTTCTAACTGCATGTGGAGCAAGATGCACCCGGCAGTGCGCAGGGCAGCCTGAACCGCGTTCAGTTGGTGCAGCACCTGCTCTCCAGGCTGATCTGTTTCGAGCATGGCAATGATGGCCCGCAGGTGACCCTCCGCGGTACGCAAACGCGCCAGGATGGCGCGCTCTTCAGAAGACTTTAGTCTGTGTTCCGTCATCTTGCCCGACGAATTCTCTGAGATCCAGGGCACGCCAGATCGCAGCCTGGAACTTTGGATCAGGACGTTGCTCAGGTGTATCCACCAGGACGAATTGCGTCTGGCCATCGCGGCTGTGAACCACCAAGGTGGCTGGCGGATTTTGCTGAGCGTAAACCAGGAACACCACCATCTGGCAATCGCAACGCTGGCTGCCGTGGTGCGGACAACTGCAATCCAGGTGAGCGGCGCGAGCCACCTGCAGGTCGAAGGAGCGCCGCACCTCAAACCCTGCCCGCTTCAGTTGACGCACTGCCCAGGTGGTGGCGATTCGCCAATCGGCGGAGACGGTCAATCGGGAATCGAAATGAAACATCAGCAATATGCCTTTGTTTTATAAGTATAGGGAGAGGCCAAATGATAGCCAAGCGCTATTACGCCTGAACCCAGGTAAGCATTTTTGCCTGTGAGGTATGCGCCGAATTGCGCTTCCGTTTTGTGAATAAAGTTACTATACTGGACTGGAAAGGTGCCATATGTTTGGGTTATTCGGAGGTGGAGGTGCATACAGATAACGCTTCCTCACGCCTGAGTCGCAATGAGTTTATGAAAGTGGTGACGACCGCTCTCGGCTCAGTCATGGGGTTCATCCTTGGCCTGCCGGCCGTGGCCTATTTGATATCTCCTGGGATGAGCAGTAAAAAGACCGAAGCCTGGATACCCATTGGAGCGTTGGAAAAATACCCTTTGGGCATCCCTACTCGCTATAGTTTTACCCGTACCGAAATCCATGGATGGGAAAAAACGGTCTTAAGTTATGGAGTTTATGTACTCCGCAAGAGCCCTGATCAGGTGATCGTCTTTTCAGATATCTGCACGCATCTGGGCTGCCGTGTGAAGTGGCACGCGGATATCCAGGAATTTGTCAGCCCATGCCATGATGGTCACTTTGATATAGACGGAAACGTTACCAAGGGGCCACCTCCTCGCCCACTCGATCGGTATGAAACCAGGGTGCAGGACGGCAACCTTTACATCAAAATTGTATGATGGGCTTCAGGAAGCGACTATCATGAACAGAGAACGAATACTTTGGCCCCTTGGAATGGGGCTGGCAGGAGCGATCTTCCTTACCGCTTTATATTTTGGCATCGTATCCTGGGCGGAAAGCCCACCACATGCTATAAACTTGTTCTGGCAAGAGCGCAGGATTGTCGTGCCTCTCGTCCTGGGTTTTGGAGTGCAAAGCGCTTTGTACACCATCCTCAAAAAACGCTTGTACGTCCCAAGCGGATTGCCTGCACGGGCGGGTGTGGGAGCCTCCGGTGCGTTAACCGGCGCAGGCGCTGCCACCTCGACCACTGCCATGGTGGCTTGTTGTGCCCATCATGTCAGCGATGTATTACCCATCGTGGGGCTGACAGCCGCAGCCACCTTCCTGGCTAAGTACCAGACCCTGTTCATGTGGGTGGGACTGGGAACCACATTGATCGGGATTGTTGTGATGCTCTTTATCTTGATGCGAGAGCGCCGAAAGGCCCTCCAGCACTACCTGAGTATGGCCCAGGCTGAAGACCTAACTGTAGCCTGCCATTAACAAGGAGTAACCGAATGAAACCTCGATCCAGAGTTGGGCTAAGGTTCATAATCCTCATCTCCGTTATAGCCCTGGCTGCGTGCTCAACCTCTCAAAATTCAAACCCGCAGGACACGTTCGTTGCGACAGCCACGCCTCCCGCTCAAGATAACCCTGCTTCTGTGACCTCAGTCTCCTCTCAGAACGAGCTCACCTCCACGCCGGGCCAGGTAGATGTCTCCTGGCCGGATGGTCAGGCACAGCAAGACGCCCAAGGGGCGGTCGAGGTCACTATTACACCCCTCAACCTGAATAACCCCGGCGAAACCCTGGATTTCGAGGTGTCTTTGAACACCCATTCGCTTGACCTGAGCATGGACCTATCAACCCTGGCAACCCTGACCACCGATAGCGGTTTATCCGTCTCAGCCAGCCGGTGGGATGCGCCGCGCGGAGGCCATCACGTCCAGGGGAAACTCTCCTTCCCGTCCAAAGTGGATGGGGTTGCCATACTGGATAAGGCGAAACGAGTGACTCTCACGATTAAAAATCTGGACGCCCCAGAGCGAGTTTTCACCTGGGAACGTTAGCGTTCCTGACAATGATCGTCATCGGGTTGACATACGGATACAATGGGTGATGGAACCATGCGAGCACGGCGGGTTACCTCGCTGATTTTCATCGTCGTGGGTGCGCTCCTGTTGTTGAGCGGGGCGGGATATGCCCTCGTCAGCCAGGTGGTCAATCATCCCTCTGCCGCACCACTACCAGAACAACTGGCTGGCCTGCCTCTGGTGCACAAAGCCATAGGCCAGCAGGCAGTGGATGAAATAGCCCGCCTGCATGGGCGAGGCTTTCCCCTGAGTTCAGCCGCGGTGGGTGTCTATGGGTTAGACGGGGAAGCGACGTTGTGGGTCTCAGGCGCGCCGCTCAAACCCATGGCCACTCGCATGCTCTTAGCGATGCGGGATCGCATCGCTCAGGGAAACTCGCCCTTCACCCCCGTGGGCGAGCATCAAGATGGCCCGCGCACCATTTATGAACTCGATGGCATGGGACAAAAGCACTATTATTTCCAATCCGAAAATCTGGTCGTCTGGCTGGCTGTTGACCCGCCGCTTGCCGAGGCGGCCATGAAACACCTCCTGGAGGTTTACCCATGAAAAAATCTCACCTGTGGATCATGATCCTATGCTGCCTGATCCCTATCCTCGCTCTGGCAGCGATATTTCTGTTCAAAGTCCCTGTGAGCAGCGTTGTATTTTACGGCTTGCTCTTGCTTTGCCCAATTTCACATCTGCTAATGATGAAATTTATGGGGCATGAGCATGAGGCAACCCATAGCCAATCGTCACAACAACGCCACTCCACCCCTGCCCAACGCTCCCCAACACAGGAATAAACTGTGGTTGAAACACCTTCACCTCAAGTGGAAATCCAGTCGGTTCAACCTGCCAGGCGCTCAAATACAGGCGCGATCTTCGCCTTTACCCTGATCCTGGCCCTGCTGGGACTCATGGCTTGGGGATTGAGAAAAGTCCAGGCTGGCCCGCGCCAAAGCGGGATGGCGCCCGATTTTACCCTACGGGGTTACGACGGCCGCACGGTGACCCTGAGTGAACTGCGTGGACAGGTGGTCATCATCAACTTCTGGGCTTCGTGGTGCCCGCCCTGCCGCGAGGAGGCAGCCTACCTTGAACAGACCTGGCGCAAATATAAGGATAAGGGGGTGGTCTTCATCGGCGTTGATTACGTGGACACCGAGAAAGAGGCCCTGGCTTATATTAAAGAATTTGACATCACCTACATCAATGGCCCCGATATTGGCACGCGCATTTCTCAGGCATATAACATCCAGGGCGTCCCCGAGACTTTCTATGTCGCTAAGAACGGCGAGTTGCGTGGGGTGAAAATTGGGCCACTGAAAGCGCCTGAACTCGACCAGAAGATCGAAGCCCTGCTGGCAGAAGCATACCCATAAGAGCAGACCGAAGGTTAGGGGCTTCATCAGCACAGTGATTGGCCGATTTGGGCGTTACCGGGCTGTTGCCCAGGGGAAAGCAAGGGAAACGTTGCCTGTTGAGGCTCTTGTTGCGAAGTCCGCGGGCTCGACCTGGAAGACCTGGCAGTCGGCGTGGTCAGCCGGGTTATAATCAGAAGCATGAACCCGCTCTCTCAAAATCGTCTGTTTGAACTGGCGCGGCCGGCTCGACCGCGCTGGCCGCGGCCCTTACTGAAACTCTACCCCATGGCAGTGACCTTATACGCTCTGGGGACGCCCTTTATCGCCGCAATCCTGATGGCTGTGCCCATGGCGCTTTATTATCTCTTCCTCAGCCCGCGTCTGGCTGCGCCAATGGCGCTGCCCGCCACAGCCGCAGGGTTGAGTGGGCTTTTGGTGGGTGGATTTGCCCCGATTTTCATCCTGGTGTGGTTGTGGGTGATGCTCATCGAGCGCCGCTCCCCCTGGTCTGTGGGATTAGAAAAGCGCGGCTGGTTGCGAAAATACCTGCGTGGGGCTTTGGTGGGGCTGGGCATGAGCGGGGCAGCCGTGATCCTACCTGCCGCTTTGGGCTATTACCATCTGGAGGGGGGCTTCGATTTATCAGGGGGCGGCAGCGCCGCCCTGATCCTGGCGTTGGGCTGGGGGGTGCAGGGTGCAGGGGAAGAGGTGCTCTTCCGCGGCTTTCTATTCCCTATTCTGGGCGTGCACTATGGCGCGGGAGCCGGTGTGTTGGCCTCCTCGTTTCTGTTTGCCCTGATGCACATCTTCAACCCCAACCCCAATCTACTGGCGCTGCTCAACCTGACCCTATTTGGCGTCTTTGCCGCCATTTATGCTGCCCGCGAAGGCAGTCTGTGGGGCATCTTTGCCGTCCATAGCGCCTGGAACTGGGCGCTGGCCAACCTGTTTGGCCTGGAGGTCAGCGGGTTACCGCTCCAGGTGCAACCCTTGCTCAACCTGAGCGAGGCCGGCCCCGACTGGCTCACCGGCGGCTTGTTTGGCCCCGAAGGGGGGATCATGGTGACCCTGATCTTGCTCGCCGGTATTTTGACGGTTTTATGGCCAGGGAGACGAGCATCCACTAATGAGCCTGCCTGAAACTCAGGCAGTGCGCCCCACCTCAGGCAGGCGATGGCGCCGACCCCATTAGAAAGCCTGCCTCTTTGGCCCCTCCGGGAACGCGCCTAAAGAGGATGATGCATCACCCCAGGGGCGAGGTGACCATATGCCCTTAGTTACCAGGCTTCAGAGCGAGGCCAGAGATATTGCACCCGCTAACGCCCCCTCAGCCTTTCCATTGACCAGGCTGCCCTGCATGGACCAGGCCCCACTCCAGGTGATGCGCACCGGACGTAACTGACCCAGCAGGTTTTCATCTGCTTCTACAAATACGAGTTTGTTGGTTGGAGTTCTGCCCTTCCAGCGCCCGCGCACCTGCTCCTCGAAGAGCACCTCAACCACCTGGCCCAAATAACCGGCATTGATCTCGGCTGCGATGCGCTCTTGCAATTCTTCCAGGGCGCGGAAGCGCCGCCATTTCTCTTCTTCAGGCACGTCATCTGCCATGCGTCGCTCGGCCAGCGTCCCCGGGCGGGGCGAATAGCGCGCCAGGTGAGCTACATCCAGCCTCAATTCAGCCAGCAGGTCATAGGTGCGCTGAAACTGAGCTTCGCTCTCTCCAGGAAAGCCCACAATAATGTCGGTGGCAATGGACACGCCCGGAATGCGTTGGCGAATCTTGTAGATCAAACGGCGGTAATCATCAGCGGTATAGCCGCGTTTCATGCGCGCCAAAACCTCATCATCCCCGGCCTGCACCGGCAGCTCGATATGAGGCATAACCTTGGGCAATTCAGCCACTGTGCCCAGCAGTTCGTCGCTCATCCAGTTGGGATGGGAGGTGAGGAAGCGAATGCGCTCCAAACCCTCCACCTGGTGCACGAGGCGCAAGAGCGCCGCCAGGTTGGGCCCATCAGGGATGTCCTTACCGTAGCGATCCACGATCTGCCCCAGCAGGGTCACCTCTTTTACGCCTTGTTCGACCAGGGTGCGCACCTCAGCCAGAATCTCGCCCACGTGACGGCTGCGCTCTGGCCCGCGGCGATAAGGGATGATACAAAAGGTGCAGGCATGCGAGCAGCCGAACACCACCGGCACGTGGGCGGTCACGCGTTTGCCCCGCTCGTGAGCGGGCAGCAGCAGTGGCAGGGCGCTTTCCATGCCTTCGTCCATCAACGCGAAGCGGCGTTCGGTCTCGGCTTGTTCCATTTGACGCGTCTCATCCCCTGTCAGATAAGCGATCAAAGGGCCTGGGTCCGACGGGGGTGAGAAAACGTCCACGTATGGAAAACGCTCTTTCAGACGCTCATAGCCGCGCACGCCCACCAGACAACCCATCAGGTTGATCACCAAATCGGGGCGTCGCTGTTTCAGCGGGCGCAGGGAAGACAGGCGGCCATAAGCCTTATCTTCAGCGCTCTGGCGCACGACGCAGGTATTGAGCACGATGACATTGGCTTCCTCGGCGTTGGGGGTCATCTGGTATCCCAGCCGCTCCAGAGCGGAGGCCACCCGCATCGAGTCGGCCACATTCATCTGGCAACCTTCAGTCCAAATGTGATATTTCATGTCCATAATTATAACAGAGTGCGGCAGATTGGGCAAAAAGGGCGCCGAGGGGGGCTATGCCCCGGCCGTGCGCAGCCTCCGATCCAGCCTTCAAGGTTGATCGTGGTCTGCGCTCGGCTCAGCCTCGACACCCCAGGTTTGCTGTTTGCCGTTCAGGCCTCGTCCTTATAACCCTGGCTCAGGCACGGATCTCCTGGCGCTGGAAGAGCACATAGCCCAGGGCAAAGAGCAGGATAGTGGCGGCGATCAACCCGGTCAGGTGAGGCCAGATGAGCAGCAGGCTTTGTCCCAAGGGCAACGGTGTGCCCAGGATTGCGCCCTGCATCTGGCTGGGCAGGATGATCCCTAGCGAGCGCACGGTGGGGTTCAACATCGCCACCATGGCTTCGGCGAACAGGGTATTGGGTGAGAGCCGCGTTAATAACAGTTCTAAATTGGCGCGCGCCAGCACCTCTTCAGCAAAGCCATAGCGGATGGGGCGCAGGGTTTGCGCCACAAGGCTGGCGAGGATATCCCAGAAGACGGTGAAGAAGATCCACACCGCGATCGAGGCCAGAGCAGAGGTAGCCGGCTGGCGAAAAACGATGGAAAAGACCAGCGCCAACGCCAGCCAGATGCCGCCATAAAAGACGGTCACTACCAGGAAGATCAGACTACGCCCCACTTCTTCGCCGCTGGGTGGCACTCCCAGGCCGACGATGCCCAGGCCGAAGATCAGCAACCAGATTGCCGCCAGCACTAGCGCCAGGGTGAAGAACGCTGCCAGGAACTTGCCCAGGAGCAGGGCATCGCGGTAGATGGGTTGCGCCAGAACCCGCGACAGGGTACGGCGGTTGAATTCACCGTTGATGGTGTCGAAAGCCAGGGCGATGGCGATCAGCGGCACCAGGAAGCCCAGGAAGCCCACGAAGGCCGGCAATGGATCGCGCCCCGTGGTAAACAACCGGAGAAACAGAAAACGATCTTCGCTGATGGTCTGTTGCAGGTTTTGGATGGCGGCGTACACCGTGCCCGCGGCTGTCAACACGATCAAAATCTCCAGGATGCGCATGCGGGCACTGGTGAGATGGTCAGCCATCTCCTTAGCCACCACCGCCCACAAGCCTGTCCAGGGCGAACCTTCTCGCAGGCGCGGACGGGCTATGGCTTCATTTTGAGGGAGTGTTGCCTGTGCCGACATGCTCTACCTCCTGAAAATAGCGGGCATAAATCTCATCCAGGCTTTGGGTTTCGATATCCAATTTGAGCAGATGGCAGCCAGCGGCGATCACCGCCTCGGCGGCCTGGGGGCGCAGATCCGCCTTTGCCTCCACCACGAAAGAGCGCCCATCCACCTGGCGCACATCCACAGCCTCGGGCAGGCGGCGCAGGGCTTCGATCATGTCTGAGTTGGCTGAAGCCACTTCGAGATGGATGCGATAAGCCTTGCCCAAAACACGCCGTGCCAGTTCATCCACACTGCCTTCCAACATCATGCGTCCGCGGTGGAAAAGCCCCACCCGATCGCAAACCACCTGCACCTGATGCAATAGGTGAGAGGAGATCAAAAGGGTGATCCCCTCTTCCTTGAGGCTGTGGATCATCCTCAGCAGTTCCCGCGCGCCCTCCGGGTCGAGGCCAGCCGTAGGCTCATCCATGATGATCAATTGCGCCTGTTTTACCAGCAAATCCGCCAAACCCAGGCGCTGGCGCATGCCGCGGGAGAAAGTGGCGACCTTGTGATGGATGACATCGCTCAGGCCCACCCACGCCAGGGCACTTTCAATGCGCCGATAGGCTTCTTTTTGCGCCAAGCCATTCAGTTTGGCGGTATAAATCAGATTTTCATAGGCGGTCAATTCATCGTAAAAGCCCACCTGATCGGGCAGGTAACCCACGCGCGCCTTGACGCTGAGTGGCTGGCGGGCCGGGTCAAAACCCAGGACGCGCACGCTGCCTGCTGTCGGCTCGGTGAGACCCAGGATCATTAAAATCGTGGTGGTCTTACCAGCACCGTTAGGACCAAGCAAGCCAAAGACCTCCCCCTTTTTTACCGTCAGATTCAAGCGGTTGACGGCGACAAAATCGCCGTACTTCTTGGTCAGGTCTTTGGTTTCAATGACCAGGTCGCTCATATACGACCTCCTTTTACGCTCTGGCGGCGGATCATCGGCGACCAAAGCGCATCACCGCCATTGCCACCACTCCCACAGCCACAGCGATTAAGCCGACGCCCACCACGCCCCAAAGGGTGGAGGTGGTCACCGTAATGCGGAAATCAGCCGACTCGCTGGCACCTTCCGCCGGGCGGGCATTGATGGTGAGCATATAATCTCCTGCCACGGCTTTCTCCGAGGGGCGCACCTTAACCGTCACTTCCACCTGCTCGCCAGCGGCGATGGCGGGAACCTCTTTGGGGTCAAATTCCACCGTCCAGCCGGAAGGTTCACTGGAACTGAGATGAACGCCTCGCGCAGGCGCGCTGCCGTTATTGCGAATCACCAGTTTGATCGGCGATTCGCGCCCGGCATTGGCCTGGCCGGAAAGCCGTCCATCTGGGGTGGTGATAGATAAGTCAGGTTGCCCGGTCACCTCAGCCACCAGTTCCAGAGAGGCGGAGACATCCCCCCCTTCGGCGCGGATGGTGATGGGATAACTGCCAGCCGGGATTTCGCTTAAAGGTTGGGCCTCAATGCTCAGGCTCTTGGATTCCTTGGCCCCCAGAGGGATACTGGTGACCTCCTGACCGCTCAGTTTAAATTTGACCAAAAAGTCGCTCGAGGCCTCAGCAGTCAGGTTGACGTTCAATTCGTCATCCCCCTCGTTCTTGAGGGTGGTATTGAAGCGGAAGGTAGTGCTGGGGGTGCCGCGCAGGGTGGGTAAATCGGTATCGAAACTCAGGCGAGGCGGCGACTTTTCCTGAATAGTCAATTCAATCGGCAATTGAGCCTTAGCCTGATCGCTTTGGGCGATCACGGTAAAACGATACGTACCTGCCTCTACGGTGGCCGGTGATTCTATCCTGAGATCCACCGAGGCCTCATTACCAGGCTCGACGTATACCGATTTAACCACCCGGCCGCCGCCACGGAAGGTCAGCGTCCATCCTTGCGGAGGGTTCTGCACCTCCAGGCGCACCACCTGGGGTGCGCTGGCGGCGCGAAGTTTCAGGCTGAGGGTCACCGTTTCACCAATACCGATCATCTGGCTGGGATAGGTGGTGAACAAACTCAGTCCAGGGGTAGGGTTGGCTGGAGGCTCGCTCTGGGCTTTGACGGCAAAGGGGAAAGCGAAAGCAGAGACCATCAAAACACATAGAGCAAGGATCAGTATGCGGCGCATAAGTCACCTCCTGCAATTTGAAGGGCGTTAGTTTTAGGCTCTAGTGATATGGCTTTGAAGTGCTCTGGGTGTTCGTCTGTTGGAATAGGATGATCTCAATAACCTAATTATTTTAATGAGATGCCATGATCGAAATATATGAGTTTCATTAGAAGTTTCCGCCTCAAACGATTTTCTAAGAATGCTCAAATGTCTTTTTTAACAATCAGCGGCTAATCTAGATATACTAAAAGCCTTCAGAAGCCCCAAATGCAGTCCTCTCGATAACATGCAGTCTCTAAAAGAGATGGATGGCTTGCGTTAATATAGTTTAGTTGATGTATGCTCATATCCACAGCATGGATACACTCTAACCTTTACGGAGGTGAAAAATGAGCCTACATGCCAGCCTTACAAGTGGTGGGATGGCGAGTGAGTTCCAAAGGGTAGCAAACCTAAAAGCCCGGCCGGACGAAGTCATCCTGGAGGATGTCTGGGCAAATATCTTAAAGGATGCTTCCATCCGCGCCCTGGATCGGGATAGCATTCGCCTGGAGGTGAAGGGCGGAGAGGTTACCGTGCGCGGCCATGTGGTTAAATCCGCCCATCGGGCACGCATCGAGGAACTGGCAGCCCAAGTGAGAGGGGTAACCCGGGTGCACAATCACCTGGTGGTAGATCACGACTTAGCCATCGAGATCGCTCAGGCGCTGGCCAAAGACCCTCGCACCCGCCCCAACATCCTCTCGGTGAACTGTTACCACGGTTGGGTGACACTGGTGGGCGAGGTGCCCGATGTGCACACCCAGCAGGCAGCCGAAGAAGTGGCGGCCAGCCACCCCCAAGCGCGCGGGGTGATTGCCCTTCCCCGCGTGAGCGGCTATGAAGGGGCACTAGCGCGGCGGCCTGTTCAGCCAGAGATCGGGGCGCAGGTGTACACCCGTACAGGTTGGGTGGGCAATGTGAGCGAGGTGGTGATTGACCCCGGAAATCGCCTGGTGCGCTTCATTGCTATCACTCCCCTCCACGCGGCCGACGGCGGACAGGCAGGGGTGCGTTATGTTCTGCCGGCCGAGGTGATTGATTTTGTGCGCCCGGGCAGTGTGTGGCTCAAGGATGAAGCGGCAGGCAAAATAGGGGTTTCCCCCTTCAACCCAGCTGAGTTCCCCCTGGCACCTCAAGAGTGGCAGCCTCCCTTCCCCTATCAACCGGGTACCATCCGTTGGCCGGCCAGGCAGAGAGGCGCAACTCAAGTATAGTCAGGGACGCCAGGCAAAAGTAAACATGCTCACCCGCGACCTGCCTGTTGCGCCTCAGCGGGATATAAGGGGAAAATAATAGGGACGAAAAACAGGCACGGACAGCGGCGCTCCGACCACGCCGCTCGCCTGGCCGCTGCGCGCACCATAATACTGGTTGACGATAGCGCCGTTGGCGTTCAGCCCTATGCCCAGCACTAGTTGTACACTTTGGGTGGCATTGGCTGCCAGGGCCGGATACTCCCAATATACCGTGGTGCCATCGAAGGTATGAGGCAGGGTAGCGGTGATAAAGGTTGTGTGCGCAGGGAGGGTGTCGCTCAGCACCACGTTGTCGGTTGGGAAAGCGCTAAGATTAGTGATCTGGAGGGTATAGGTGAGAATCTGTCCCGGCGATACTTTGGTGCTCGAAGGGATCTTTTGCAGAGAGAGCCTATGGATTAACAGTTGTCTGGCAGCCCAGGCATCTATCCGCCCCCAGCCATAGGTGTTGTTGGGGATATCACTGCCGGGCACGCCGCCGCAGGTTACCCCAAAATGGGGCGTGGCGCCACGCTTGATTAGATTTTCCAGGGCGTCCACCTGGCCGCGCAGGGCAGGGTTGACCGAGATCAGCAACGCGCCCAGGCCAGCCACGTGGGGAGCGGCCATGCTGGTGCCGCTTAGACTCTGATAGGCGTTGAGCGGCCAGGCGGAGTTCACCCCTACCCCCGGCGCCGAGACGTCGGGCTTTAGCAAGCCGGTGTAGTCTGCCGGGCCGCGACTGCTGAATTCGGCGATGGTATCGGTGCTGGTTGTAGCCCCGACGCTGAGCGCTGCCCGGTAGATGGCAGGTGGATCGTTCACTGAGCCGCAGCCCTGCCTGCCAGAATTCCCCGCTGAGGCCACAACTAGAATGCCAGCGGCGCGCACATTGTCCACCACCTGCTCCATAGCCTGAATAGCGCTCAAATCACACCCTTCAGAGGCAGGGCAACCCCAAGAGTTGTTAATCACGTCTGGCGCCAGGTTAGGGCGGGGGTTCTGGCCGTTCAAGTCGGTGGGCGCTATAAACCATTGGAAGCATTCAATATAAGTCGCCGGGCTGCCCACCCCTTGATCCATGTTACGGCAGCCAATCCAACGGGCGCCTGGGGCCATGCCAATACGATGGTTACTCTCTTCGCCAACCATGATGCCCATGGTATGCGTGCCGTGACCATGGTCATCACAGGGAGCCAGGGCATTATTACCACAGGGATTATTGCTGCTAGCGTGGATAGCATCATGCCAGTTGTAGTTGTGGTCTGCCTGGAGGCCATCCCAGCCGCGATAGGAGTTTTTCAGGGCAGGATGATCCCACTGGTAGCCGGTATCCTGGCCAGCCACGACGACGCCCTGGCCAATATACCCCTCAGCCCAGACTTTATCTGCCTGGACCTTAAGCAGGTTCCATTCGACGCCTGCAGTCGCCTGGGGAGCGGGCAGAGTTGCCTGGGGTGGGAGTTGCAGGCGCACTCGTGGATTAGCAGCCAGATATGCTGCATCGGCACGCTGCGCCATGGCTTGTACCACCTCCGCGCCGCCGCGCACCCAGATCAGGTTCACCACCCAATAAGGACGGTAAGCCGCTCCCAGCCTTTTTAAGGCTTCCACCACGGGCGGTTGCGTGCGCTGGGCAATGTGTGTCAGTTGTTCATAGACATATAAGCCTTTTTCGCTTTTGGTGCTCAAAGCGGATGCCGCGCTCAGGTCGGCTTGTTCGTTCAGGAGGAGCAGGAATTCCGTCTGCCCCTGCTGGAGGCCTTGCCACACGCCCGGGGCCACCTTGAACTGCCAGGCCAGCTTCCTGGGGATTGAGGCGGCAACAGAATGGGTCAGCGATAGCCCCCACACTCCCAGCCCAAGCGCCAGGATAACCAGACCATGACCTAGACCGCGCACATCTTCCTCTCAATTGTTGCCTGAGCAAAGGACAACCACCAAAGTCATGGGCAGCCTGATGGCGCCAGGTGCGCCTCAGCTGCCCGGGCCCTCTGCCAGAGCCTGCACCAACTCACGGCAAAAATCCGGGATATCTTCCACCACACGCCCCCAGACCAGGTTACCATGGCGAAAAGCCGGCGCATCCACCCACTCGGCTCCGGCGTTGATCAGGTCATCTTTAATGCCGCTCGAGCCAGTGGCTTTGTGCCCTCTGACGATGCCAGCTGAAATCAGCACTGAGCCAGCATGGCAGATAGCAGCCACGATTTTCCCCTGCTGATACAGACCTCTCACCAGGTTGAGCACCGCCGGGTAGCGGCGCAATTTATCCGGCGCCCAACCGCCGGGCACGACGATCGCTTCAAAGTCCTCGGGCGAAACCTGGTCAGCAGCCACATCGGCTGTGGCTTCCAGGCAATGTTTGCCGCGAAAACGAGCTACTTTGCTGCCCACCACCGTCACCTGCGCTCCTTCTTCGCGCAGGCGCATCAGCGGCACCCAAAATTCCAGGTCTTCGAAGCCGTCTTCAATTAGATAGGCGACGCGTTTACCGCTCAATCTCATGGAAACCTCCGATAATAGTTATATCCCAGGCTTATAACCTGAGCAATAATTTAACCTCAGGCCAGATCAGAGGCAGGGCAAGCAAACCGCCCAGGGCCAGAGCGCCCAGCGAAAGCGGCAGCAATGGCAAAGCCAGGTAGCGCAGCATGAGGTAAGCCACGGCGCTGCTGCTCAGGGCGGCCAGCGCGGCGCGAACCAGGGTATTGCCCACGTTCAATACGCCATGGTAGCGACGGTTCAGGAGAAACAGCAGCAACAACGCCTGCCCGCTGAAGGAAAGCGTATCCGCAAGGGCCAAGCCCACATGACCGATCCAGCGCGATAAGCCAAGCGCCAATAAAATGTAGGTGACGACTTGCAGAAAGGCGGCCATCAGGGGCGTGCGCGCATTCTGTTGAGCATAAAAAGAGCGCACAGCCACCTCCAGCCAGGCATGGCCCATCAGCCCCAACAGGAAGGCGCGCGTAGCCCACACCATCAGTTCAGTCTCACGCGGGCCGAAATTGAAAGCCAGGTGGATCAAAGGGCGGATGCTCACCCCCAGGAGGGCCGCGATGGGCAGGGTTAATGCCAGCATGGCGCGCAGAGCGCGATTGATCGTCTGGCGGAAGCGCTCATTTTCGCCACGGGTGATCTGTTCCGCCAGCGAAGGGAGCAAAGCAATGGCGATGGCCGTCCCGATTAAGGTCTCAGGTACCTGCTGGATGAACCAACCGTTGTTTAAGGCTGAGACAGCCCCCTCCTCGAAGAAGGATGCCAGGCGATCGCGGGTGAGAAAATAGGTTTGCAAGCAAAACATGGTCAGCAGGCGTGGCCCCATCAAGCGCAAGACCTGTTGCACGCCAGGATGGCGCCAGTGGATGGCCGGCGTCCAGCGGAACCCATAACGCACCAGGCCAGGGACCTGAATGGCAAGATGGAGCAGAGCCCCCAAGATGACCCCATATACCAGGCCGTAAATGCCAAAGCGCGCCCCCAAAACGGCAATTCCGAAGATCTGCCCCAGGTTGTACAGAGCTGGGGCCATGGCGGGCAACAAAAAGTGTTGCTGGGCTTGCAAGCCAGCCATCGCCAGCCCGCTGATGGAAAAGATCAGAATAGCCAGCAAATCCAGGCGCATCAGGCTAACGCTCAGCCCCCATTTGACGGGATCATTGAAGCCAGGGGCAATGACATGGCGAATCAAGGGCTCAGCCAGCAGGATGATGAGCAGCGAGATGGCAGCGGTGACAAGAAAAGCCAGGTTGACGATGCGAGCGAACACATCCCAGGCGGCGCGCCGCCCCTGACGCTCCAGATACTCCGAAAGCACAGGGATCAAAGCCATGCCCAGGGCACCGCCAGAGATCAGAGCGGAGAGCAGATCGGGGATATTGTTAGAAACGAAGAAGACATCCCGCTCGGCGGGGGTGAACTGGCGATTGAAGAGCACCTGACGCAGGAAGCCCAGGACTTTATCCAGCCCAAAGAAGACGGAAATGATCAAAGACGAGCGGGCGATATGGGTCAACAGGGCAGGCTGGCGCTGTGCAACGCCGGGCACGGAGAGCGAGGGCGACATGGCATAAGTATAGCATATTGGTCAAGGGGGAAAACCGGCCAAAAATGCTTGACATGGCAATTGAATTCATGTACACTTAAAGCGAACGTTCGGGCGAACGTTCGCTTCGAGCCTCAGGAACCGGAACATGGCTAAACGGGTGACCCTTAAAGACGTGGCTCAACTGGCTGGTGTGAGTTACCAGACGGTGTCTAAAGTGCTCCATGGCCAAATCCAGGTGACAGAGCAGACGCGTGAGCGCATCGAGCGCGCCGTCCAGAGCCTAGGATACCGCCCCAGTTCCATCGCCCGCAGCCTGCGCTGGCAACGGGCCTGCTTGATTGGCTATTCCTGGGCACCCTCGCCTCCGGGACAATTTAACACCATCCTGGATCAGTTCCTGCAAAGCATGACCCAGGAAGCGGAAAAGGCCGGCTATCATATCCTTTGTTTTCCCCATCGCGCCAACCACAACCTCGACCTTTACCGCGAATTGATCGAAACTCACCGCGTGGATGCCTTCGTAATCTCCAGTGTCGAATACGATGATCCACGCGTGAATTTTTTAAAGCAGGCTGCTTTTCCTTTCGTCGCCTTTGGTCGTACCAACGCCGAGCAGGATTTTCCCTGGGTGGATGTGGATGGAGGGGCTGGAATGGCGATGGTGGTGCGCCACCTGGTCGAGCGTGGTCATCGCCAAATCGGCGTGCTGGCCTGGCCATCCGACTCGCGCGTGGGTCACAACCGCCTTGAGGGTTTACTAGCTGCCTTTCGGGAGTGCGGCCTGGAGTTACCCGAGACCTTGCTCAAGCGCGGCGATGGCAACTCCACTTTTGGGCAGCAGGCGGCAGCTGAAATCCTCCAATTGCCGCAAACACAGCGGCCCACCGCCATCATCGCCTTCAACGATTTTATGGCGATTGGGGCCATGCAAGCCGCCCGTGAACTGGGTTTCAAGGTGGGCGAAGAATTGGCGATTACGGGCTTCGACGATACCCCCTTGATTCAATATCTCAATCCACCCCTGACCTCTGTGCGCCAACCTATCTGGGAAGTGGGTCAGCATGTGATCCGCATGCTGATTGATATCCTGGAAGGACATCCTTCAGCGCAAAGGACGTTGCTCCTGGCGCCCGAATTGGTCGTTCGGGCTTCCAGCGATTTTGCCGTGTGAGTGATTCAGTCCCAATAAGGAGGTGATTCGTACCAAATAATTACGACGAGGAAGAAGATATCGCCCATACTCCAATAATCTTCTATTTATCTAAAACAGGAAGGAGCGTTTGAAATGAAGAAACTGTCCCTCTTATTCGCCCTTCTGGCTGGCCTCAGCCTGATTCTGGCAGCCTGCGCCCCCGCTGCAACGCCCACCCCGGCGGAGACCGCAGCTCCCCCCACCCCTGTGACCATCGTCGAAACCAAAGAAGTGGTCGTCACCAAAGAAGTCAAAGTAGAAGTACCCCGCGAGCGGGTTGAATTGCGCCTGTCCGGTTGGGCTTCCAGCCCAGAGGAAACCGCTCTGCTCGAATCGCTACTCTATCGCTTCTCTGTGGCTAACCCGGATATCGTGGTTAAGTATGAGCCAATCACCGGCGACTACTGGGCCACGCTCAAGACCCTGATCGCCTCAGGCACCGCGCCGGATATTTACTACATGGACATTTTCCAGTTCCCCGCCTTTGCCCGCGACCAGGTGCTTCTGCCATTAGACGACCTCATGGCTTCCACAGGCACCAAGAAAGAAGATTTCATCCCTTCGCTGATGGAAGCCTTCACTTATGAAGGCAAGGTGTATGGCATCCCCAAAGATTTCAACACCCTGGGCCTGTTCTACAATGTTGACCTGTTCGACAAGGCTGGCCTGGCATATCCCACCGATGACTGGACCTGGGATGATCTCAAGGCTGCTGCCCAGAAACTCACCGACCTGAGCGATCCCAACAAGCCCATTTACGGCTTTGGCGTTCCGGCAGATGCCGGCCGCTTCCCGGTCTTCGTCTTCCAAAATGGCGGCAACATCATGAATGAAGACTTCAGCGACACTTTGCTCGATTCCCCTGAAGCCATCGCCGCCGGTGAGTTCTACACCTCCTTCCGCGCCGAGAAAATCGGAGCCATCCCGGCCGATGTGGGTGAAGGCTGGCAGGGCACCGTGTTCGGTAAGGGGCAATTTGCCATGGTGTATGAGGGTGGCTGGCTCATCCCCTACCTGAACAAGCAATTCCCCAACACCAAATACGGCGTGGTTGTGCCGCCGGCCGGGCCGAAAGGCGAAGGCAACCTGATCTTCACCGTCGCCTGGAGCATATCGCCCAACACCAAGAATCCCGAAGCCGCCTGGAAGGTGATTGAGTTCCTGACCAACGAAGAGAGCCAGTTGACCGTCCTCCAGAGCGGCTTTGCTTTGCCTTCGCGGGTTGCGTTGCAGGAGAGCGAATACCTGAAGAACAACCCGGCTCCCGCTGCCATTTTCCGCGGCGCCTTCAACAACGCCAAGCCCTTCATGTGGGGCCTGGTTGGTTCAGACGTGAATGAGCAGATGAGCAAAGCGCTGGAGCGCGTCTATCTGGAGGGCCAATCCGTAGCCGATTCCTTCAAGCAAGCAGCTGAGGTCATTCGCCAAAAACTAGCTGAGGTGCGCTAGTCTCACGATGAGGGGCGGACCGAACGTCCGCCCCTCTTTTCCCAAAAGAGGTGGCCTATGGCTAAGGCGCGGATTGCAAAAGCGAGACCCAAGAAGAAGCGTTCCGAGGCATTGCTGGCTTACTCCTTCTTGTTGCCCTACTTCTTCATCTTCTTTACCTTCACCCTTTTTGCCATTGGGTATGCTGTCTATCTTTCCTTCACCAATTACAACCTCCTGCGCCCGCCAACCTGGTGGGGCCTGGAAGGCTGGCGGCGCGTGCTCAGCGATGACCTGTTCATCAAGAAGGCCCTGCCCAACACCTTTAAATATGTGATCGTGGTGGTGCCCATCCAGACCGCCTTGAGCCTGGTCCTGGCCTTTGCCATGGATCAAAAGTTGCGCTTCAGACGCCTGTTTCGCACCCTCTACTATCTGCCTTCGGTGACCTCCTCGGTGGTGATCTCGCTGATCTTTGTCTGGCTCTTCAGCCCCCAGGGCGTGATCAATCAGATCTTACACTTAAAAATCAACTGGCTGAACGATGTGCGCTTTGCATTCCCGACCATCATGATGGTCAACATCTTCACCACCACGGGCACATTAATGCTCATCTTCCTGGCCGGCCTACAAGATATCCCCCTCGTCCTTTATGAAGCCGCAGCCATTGATGGCGCCAACACCTTCCAGCAATTTCGTTACATCACCATCCCGATGTTACGCCCGGTCATGTTCTTCGTGGTAACGGTGGGCGTGATTGGCTGCTTCCAGGTCTTTGACCAGATTTACGTCATGACCGCCGGCGGACCGTTGGATTCCACCACCACCGTGGCTTACGTCATTTATAAATGGGCTTTTCGCGATACCACGGTCAAGATGGGGCAGGCTGCAGTGGCCGCCATCATCCTGACTTTGATCATCTTGATCATCACCCTGCTTCAGCGGCGAGTGATTGAGGGCAGCGGTACAACCGCTTAGCCCAGGGAGATAACCCATGGCTGTAATCACCCGACCCCTAGCCTTATCAGAGCGACTGGCCTACCGCTGGGAAAAGATCAGCCGACCCGTCTATTATCTCATCTTAATTGCCTGGGCGATCATTGCCCTGGCTCCCCTGTATTTCACCCTGGTCTTTTCCCTCAAACCCGTAGCAAACATTTATGACCCTCCGATCTGGTTGCCCAGGCCCTTCACCCTGGAGAACTACATAACCGTCATCCGCTCCTTTGAGTTGTTCCCGCGCTGGCTTTTAAACAGCCTGATCGTCTCTCTGGTGGTGACAGTGCTCAGGGTCTTATTCTGCGCCATGGGAGGCTATGCCTTCGCCCGCATGGAGTTTCCCTTGAAAGGTTTTCTCTTTAGTGCCATGTTGGTCTCGATGATGATCCCCGGGCAGGTGACATTGATTCCCAATTTCCTGGTGGTTGGACCAGGGATAGTGCGCGGGGGCATTAAATTGAATACTCTGCCGCTCATTGGCGCGCTCTTCGCCGACTCAAAGGTCGCCATTCCCACCGGCTTCGGGTTGTTAGATAATCTGGCAGGGGTGATCCTGCCCGGTGTGGTGACCGCCTTCGGCATCTTTATGATGACCCAATACTACAAGAGCATCCCTCGAGAACTGGAAGAGGCGGCGATGATAGACGGTTTGGGGCGTTGGGGTATTTTCTTCCGCATTGTTTTACCCATCAGCCAAACCCAATTGCTCACCCTGGCGCTGCTCACCTTTCAAGGCGAGTGGAATGCGTTTATGTGGCCGTTGGTGGTTTTACGCACGCCCGAAAATTTCACCCTGCCGTTGGGGTTACAGTGGTTTAAAGGTGAGTATTACACGCTTTACTCTGTGGTCCTGGCCGGTTCTCTCTTCAACACCCTCCCGATCTTGATCTTATTCTTCCTGTTCCAGCGATACTTTGTGCAGGGAATCGCCACGACCGGCCTGAAAGAGTTTTAACCCCCCCTTGCAAGAGCAGCGATTATCCTTACAATTAACAATTCGTTACCACCAAGCCCAATTGTTAAGGATAGCATATGCCTGATCTCTGGACCATAACTGAGGAAGATTTCCAAGCCCAAAGCCAGCATCACAAGGAGACGATATTCACCATTGGCAATGGCTATCTCTCCACGCGCGGCGTGTTCGAAGAAGGTTATCCAGACGAGCGACGCACGACCTTTATTCACGGCGTCTTCGATGATGCTCCGATTGTCTTTACCGAACTGGCAAACGTTCCGGATTGGCTCTTCTTTGAAGTGTATTTGAATGGGGAGCGCTTTTCGCTTGAGCGGGGGAGGGTCGAGCATTACGAACGCCGCCTGTGGCTGCGCAATGGCTTGCTCAGCCGCCGAGTGCGCTGGATTTCGCCTGGCGGCTTGCGGGCAACGCTGATCTTCGAGCGTTTCACTTCTCTGGCGAATGAGCATACCCTGTTCCTGCGCTGTCAGGTTATCCCCGAATTTGAGGGGGAAATTGAATTTCGCGCTGCGCTCAACGGCAACATGGACAACGAAGGCTTATTGCACTGGGGCTGGATGGGACAGGGGAAGTTAGGGGATGCCGTGTATCTCCATAACCGTACCCGTCATACCCGAATTGACCTGGTTTCGGCCATGCGCCTGAGTGGTGTGGAGGGGCAACAACTTGAAAGAGCCTTCTGGGATGCGCACAACACCCCTACCCTGGTGATTAAGATGGCTGCCACCCCAGGGGAGAGGCTGATCGTGGACAAGTATGTGGCTATCGCCACCTCACGCGATAGCGACGACCCCCTCCAGGCTGCCCTGGAGCAGGTTAACTGCATCCCTGGTTGGCATGAAGCCTACGCCGATCACACTGCCGCCTGGGATCGGGAGTGGGAATATGCCGATGTCCAGATCGAAGGGGACGACGAAGCTCAACTGGCGGTGAGGTTTAACCTCTATCAGATGCTGATCGCTGCCCCGCTGCATGATGACCGCGTCAGCATTGGCGCCAAGACCCTATCTGGCTTTGGCTATCGCGGCCATGTCTTCTGGGATACCGAGATTTTCATCCTGCCTTTCTTCACGCTCACCGCGCCGGGGATTGCCCGTAACCTGCTCAACTATCGCTACCAGCGCTTACCTGCTGCGCGCCGCAAGGCCCGCGCTAACGGCTACGAGGGCGCTCAATTCCCGTGGGAGAGCGCCGACAGCGGCGAAGAGGTCACCCCCACCTGGGTACCTCATGGGCGCGACCGCACCCAACTCATCCGCATCTGGACCGGCGACATCGAGATCCACATCTCGGCCGATATTGCCTATGCCGCTTATCAATATTGGCGGATAAGCGGTGATGATGCCTGGTTCATTGAAAAAGGGGCAGAGCTGATCCTGGATACGGCCAAATTCTGGGCTTCCAGGGCTGAATGGAACGCCGAGAAGGGTTATTATGAATACAACGATGTCATTGGCCCGGATGAGTATCACGAGCATGTCAACAACAACGCCTATACCAATCGCATGGCGCAATGGAACCTGCAAACGGCGCTATCGGTGCTGGACTGGCTGAAGACTCATGCTCCCCAAAAAGCTGCGGAATTGATGCATGCCCTGGACCTTTCCCCCAGTCGCCTGGCGCATTGGCAAGAGGTGGCGCAGAGAATCTATCTGCCTATACAGGCGAACGGCCTCATCGAACAATTTGAGGGATACTTCCTGCGCCGCGATGTGGACCTGCGCTCCCTGGAGCCGCGTACCCAATCGGCCCAGGCGATCCTGGGTATTGAGGGTTGCAATCAGACTCAAATCCTCAAACAACCTGATGTGCTCATGCTCCTGTACCTGTTGCGCGAGCAATATCCTCAAGAACAAATCTGTATTAACCACGATTACTACACCCCGCGCACCGATCATTCCTATGGCTCATCCCTGGGGCCAGCCATCCAGGCTATTATGGCGTGTGAGATCGGGCGTATAGATGAAGCCTATGAGCATTTCTTGCGGGCGATTCGCGCCGATTTGTATGACGTGCGCGGCAACGCCAGAGATGGCATCCACGCCGCCTCGGCAGGCGGCACCTGGCAGGCGCTGGTATTCGGCTTTGGAGGGTTGCGCTTTCATTCCGAGGGTTGGGAACTCCACCCGCGCCTGCCCAAAGACTGGAAAAGGCTTGCCTTCCGCTTCTTCTATCGCGGACAGCCTCAGGAGTGCATCATTCAAAACCCCTGATTTTATGAGCATTGGCGCTTTTATCTTCGATTTAGATGGTGTTCTGACTGACACCGCTGAATATCACTATCGCGCCTGGAAGCGGCTGGCCGACGAAGAGGGGCTTCCCTTCACCCGTCAAGACAACGAGGCGTTGCGCGGTGTCTCACGCCGCCAATCCTTGCTCTTGATCCTCAAAGGGCGTCAGTTACCCGAAGACAAACTTCAGGAGATGATGGAACGTAAAAATCGCTATTACCTACAATACATCCAGGAAATCACCCCGCGCGATTTGGCTGCAGGCGCGAGGGAATTGCTCGAAGAAGTTCGCCAGGCGAACTTGAAAATCGCAGTGGGCTCAGCCAGCAAAAATGCCCGCCTGGTGATCGAGCGCCTGGGGATTCAGACCTTGCTGGATGTTATTGTGGATGGCACCTACATAGAACGTCAAAAGCCGGCCCCCGATTTATTCCTGTATTGCGCTCGCCTTTTGGGATTAGCCCCGCGGGAATGCGTGGTGGTTGAGGACGCTGCCGCTGGGATTGAGGCTGCCCTGGCCGGGGGGTTTCGCAGCGTGGGTCTAGGCCCACCGCAGCGGGTGGGCAAGGCAGAGGCCATCTTTCCCAGCCTGGAAAATGTGCACCTAAGCGATATTCTGGCAGCCTTAGGGGAGGTTTTGTGATCACCGCCTCGGGCACGTCTGGGGTGTGACGAGGCGCCTCCTTAAGCAGATTAGGGGGATTAAAATGTGCTGAGAATCTGTGCAGCAGCCTTGATTTACTCGCCAAGTCTGGTAGACTCTGACACAGTCTATTCACTGGCGCGGGGAAATGGCGCCGCATACTATCCTAAAACGGTTAAGGAAGGCTGTAAAAAATTATATGCACATTGGCATCAAGATTGCCGCCGGGGTTTTGAGCGGTGTGGGTTTCCTGGCAACGTGTGGGCCGGTCCTGGGGGAAATGTTTGCCACGATGGCCCCATTTCGGACTCAAAAAGACTTTGCTGCGGTTAAACAACTGAATTTACCTTACGAAGACGTATCTTTCCCAAGCACAGGCGGGTTGACCTTGCGCGGCTGGTTCTTCCCGGCAGACCAAGCTGACGCTCCAGCGATCCTTTACGCCCCAGCCACCACCAATGACCAGATCTCGGGAATTCCATTAGTCGCACCCCTGCATCGGGCTGGTTATCACGTGCTCTTGTTTAGTTACCGCGGTCATGGTCGCAGCGACGGCAGCCGTTTTGGTTTCACCTATGGGGTCGGCGAAAGCCAGGACATTGATGCGGCCGTGCGCTATCTATTTGAGAAACGCGGCATTCGCAAGATCGGCGTTATCGGTCATTCGGCCGGGGCAGTTTCGGTGCTCTTGAGCGCGGCGCGTAACCCCCTGATTGGCGCAGTGGTCGCCATAGCGCCCTTCACTTCACTGGAAGAAGT
>JBBILY010000013.1:0-30691 GCA_037444705.1 Chloroflexota bacterium
CTTGTCAAACCCCAGGCTGGCAAACAGGCGCACGAGCAAGAGAAGTTCGTCGTCCTGCATCAATTCGGGGTTGGGGCGGAAGGTCATATCTTCCGGCATGCAGTACACGCAGCGCAAGTTACAGTGGTCGGTCAGGCTGATGCGCAGGTAGTGGATGTTGCGTCCGAAACGATCGAGGGCCATGAGAACCGCCAGCAGGCAATCAGAATATATTTATCATAATTATACTATAAAAACCTGGACAGTGGGCGCAAAGATAGCCATTTCCCCCTCCCTCTGCCTAACCGCTAGAGCTCAGGCGTTTGAGACTACACCTTGCCGCACCAGGCCGGCCTGGGCCGAGCGCCAGGACAACTGCGAGCGCTTGTCTTGCCTGGCCGCGCAAGGAGGTACAACTTCAGCCACTCCCACCCTGAAACCGGGGATGAGCCGCCAGGATTATCTGACACCCGATCACTTAGCTTTGATCAGCGGCAGCCACACCGTCATCTGGGTGCCCTCTCCTACGCTGCTCTTGGCCTCTACCCGCCCACCATGGGCTTCGATGATGCGTTTGACAATGAATAGGCCCAGCCCGCTGCCCTGAGCAGTTTGCAGGGTGTCGGGGACGCGGTAGAACTTCTCGAAGATGAAGGGCAAATGCTCCGCAGGGATGCCCAGGCCGGTATCGCTGACACACACTCGCACCCAGTCTTTCTCGCTGCTGGCTGAGACTGTGATGGCGCCTCCCTCGGGCGTATATTTGATGGCATTGCTGAGCAGGTTCAACATGGCTTGTTTGAGTTTGTCGCGGTCGCCGCGCACCTGAGGTGGGGTACCCGTCAGGCGCAGTTGCAGGTGCTGTTGCCTTTCCTCTGCGCGGCTGGCAACCACCTGGATGCACTCTTCTAACAACGCGGCCACATCCACTTCGTCCTGGCGGAATTCCAGGCGCCCGGACTCCAGGCGAGCCACGTCCAGGAAGGCTGTTGCCATCTCCGAGAGGCGGTTGATCTCGCGCTGGATGGTCTGCACTAAGGCGGAACGCTGTTGGGGGGTGGTTTCGGAGCGCGAGAGCAGGTGCGAGGCAGCTTTAAGTGCAGCCAGGGGGGTGCGAATTTCATGTACCAGTTCGGAGATCAGATCGGATTGATGAAACAACCGAGCGTTTTCGATAGCTACCGCCGCCTGCGAACCCAGGGCTACCAGCACCTCCTGATCTTCAAGGGTGAACTGGCCGGAGCGCTTGTTAATGGCTTCCAGCACCCCGATAACTTTATCCTTAGTGATCAAGGGCACGCCAAGGAGGGAGCGGGTTTCCACCTGAGTGGCTTGAGCCACGCGGCGATATAGGCGCGGGTCTTTTTGGGCTTCGTTGAGAATGACCGGTTGGCGTTGGGTGACGATCCACCCGGCGACGCTGTTCTCAACCGGCACCACCAGGCCATGCATCACCTGGGCATCCAGGTTGGTGGTAGCCTCAAAATATAACTGGTGATTAACCGAGTCATAAAGGAGGATGGAGGCCGCTTCGGCGTCGCACAGGTCGGCGGCGGCGTGCACGATCTGATCTAGCAGCGCCTCCAGGTTCAGCGTGGAAGCCAGATGGCGCGATAGTTCGATCAGGCGTTGATAACGGGTCAACAAGGTGTCATTGCGTTTTGCACTCACTGAGCACCTCTTCTACGATGCGCGGGATGGCCTCTGCCACGTCGTCGTGCAGGACTACATCGGCGCGCACGTCAATATAGGTTTCCATATGGTTAATGATGATCAGGTGCGCCCCGTTCTCTAGGGCGCGCATCGGCAGCCCAGCCGCGGGCAATACTTCCAATGACGAACCCACCACCAGCATCAAATCGCAGGTTTTGCTCCATTCCTGGGCTTTAAGCCAGGTGCGGGCAGGCAACTGCTCGCCGAACAGGATGATGTCGGGCTTGAGCAGGCTGCCGCAATGAGGGCAATAGGGGATTTGGCCGTGATCCAGATAGGGCTGGATAAAGTCATGAGCAGCTACCTGGCGAAAACAACCCGTGCAGGAGAGGCTCTTCAGGCTGCCGTGCACTTCCAGCACATTTCTTGCGCCGGCGCGCTGATGCAGGCCATCAATGTTTTGTGTGATGATGGCTTTGAGATAGCCCGCCTGCTCCAGGCGAGCCAGGCCATAATGGGCGGGATTAGGCTGTGCCTGATGCAGTTGCATGGCCAGAGGGCGCATCCATTCGAAGAAGCGCTGCGGATGGTTGCGGAAGGCGATGAGAGAGGCGACCTCGAGCGGGTCAACCTGTTGCCACAGGCCGCTATCGGGGGAACGAAAGTCGGGGATACCCGAAGGGGTCGAAATGCCGGCGCCGGTCAAAGCCACGGCGCGTTGACTGGCGCAAATCAGTTTAGCAGCCTGGTGAATCTTAGACATTATCTCAACAGATAGTAACTGGCAAACGGCATTGCGCTACTCCCAATTTACCACCCCTACTGCCTTTTGCAATCTCTCGCTCTCCCATTAGCGGTTGCGCTGAGCGATCCTTTCAGCCAGTTTGGCGAACTGTTGCGTGGTCAGGCTTTCAGGTTGGTGGAGGATGATAGGGACGTTGCTTACCGAAGCCTGATAAGCCAATTCAGGGGCTGGGGTAAAGATAAAGGGGATATTGCGCCCTAACTGCTCCTGCACCTGGCTCCACGAAAGTTGCAGACCGGTACGAATACGATTAATGAGCACCGGGGTGATGCGCCCGTCACCCACCCCCAATTCAAGCAAATCGCTGATCAGACTCTTGCTTTGCATCAGGGTCTGGGGTACCGGCTCGAGCACCACCAGCACTTCGTCGCACAGTTTAACCACCTTTTCGACGATAGGGGTGATGGCTGGCCCCAGGTCCAGGACGATGTAGCGCGCCATGTAGGCTAAGTGGCGGGTGATAGCTTCGAAGTGGGCGGCAGAGGTGAGATACTGGGCGTCCCGCGGACGGTTGGAAGCCAGCAGAAAGCGTGTGCCGGTGGAGTGAGTGGTCAGTTGGCTCTCGATCTCGTGAGGGTTGATTTCGTTGACCTTCTTCTGCAACAGGTAGTTCATCCCCTCCGGTTTCATATAGCCTAACTCCAGGCTGATACTGCCCTGGCCAGGGCGAAATTCAGCTACGATCACTTCCTTGTTGTAATTCATACGCAGGGCAATGCCCAGGTTTAAGGCCAGGGTGGTGACCCCCAGTCCGCCTTTAGCCGAAAGGACACCCATGACGCAGCCGCGTTCGCCGCTTGGGGCGGTTGCGGCGCGAGCTTTGCTGGAGCGCGCCAGTACGGCTTTCATATGGGCAAACAGTTCACGCGGCTGGGTGGGCTTGGTCAAATAATCGTCGGCGCCAGCCTCGAAACCTGCCACCTTATCATCCACCTGAGATTTGGCTGTGAACATGATGATGGGCACTTCGGCGGTCTTAGCATCGGCTCGCAGGCGGCGCGCCACCTCATAGCCATCCATCTCGGGCATCATCACATCCAGTAGAATTAAATCAGGCGGCTCAGCCTGTGCCATTGCCAGGGCTTGCATGCCGTTGCTGGCGGCACGCACCTCATAACCCTGCCTCTGTAACATTAGCCCCACCAGTTTCAGCGTGTCGATATCATCATCTACGAGTAGGATTTTTTCGCCCATGGAGTTCTCCTGAGGGTGATGGGTGCGATGGTTTCGTGGCAATTGGGATCAGGCTAAGGAGAATGCAAAAAACCACGGATATGCTTGACCTTGTTACCATCCGTGTTGATCTGCCTCCCTTCCTAACCGCTCGTCACCGCTAACCCACAACTCCTATCATGTATAATTCTTCTAGCATGCTCGAACGTGTATCTCATATTTTACAATACAATTGCAAATTAATTCCTGACAAACCTGTTGTGATTGGCGTTTCAGGAGGGCCAGATAGCCTGTGTTTAATGGATGTGTTGTGGCGGTTGGGATATGCCCTGGTAGTGGCGCACTTTAACCACGGCTTGCGCCCCGAGGCCGCCGATGAGGCCAAAAAGGTTGAAGCACAGGCGCGGCAACGCGGCTTGTCTTGCATCGTGGGCAGCCAGGATGTGGCGGCTTATGCGCGCCAGCACGGCCTCTCTCTGGAAGAGGCAGGACGTACGTTGCGCTACCGCTTCCTGTTTGCCCAGGCGGAGCGACACCATGCCCAGGCGGTGGCGGTGGGCCATACCGCCGATGACCAGGTGGAGACCCTGCTGATGCACCTGCTGCGTGGGGCGGGGACGAGCGGCTTGAGAGGCATGGAATACTGCAGCCTACCCAACCCATGGAGCACAAAGATCCCTCTGGTGCGCCCATTGCTGGGAGTCTGGCGAGACGAAGTCCTGGCGTATGTAGATAAACACGGCTTACAACCCGTGTGGGATGCCAGTAACCTGGATCGCACCTTCTATCGCAACCGCTTGCGGCATGAGTTAATCCCTTACCTGGAGGCCTCGCACCCCGGCTTGCGTCGTCGCCTGTGGCGCACTGCTGAAGTGTTGCGCCAGGAGGATAATTTGCTGGAGGCGCTGGTGGATCAGGTCTGGCCGGCTTGTGTGCCTGGGGTGGAGGCGCACACGCTTGCGCCCCTGCAATTTCTGGCGTTGGAGAGAGAGGCTTTCCTGGCTCAACCCCTGGCATTGCAGCGCCGTCTGCTGCGGCGGGCGATGGCACATCTGCAACCCGGGTTGCGCCAGGTGGACTTCGAGACCATCGAACGCGGCCTGGCATTCATCGCCGCGCCTGCCACGGGTCAGTGCCTCCTGAGCGGTGGCTTACGTCTGCTCAGCGAGGGGCAACGCCTGTGGCTGGCTGCCTGGCAGGCTGATCTGCCCCGCGCCGACTGGCCGCAATTGCCGTCTGCGCTGGCGATGGAGGTGCCCCTGCCGGGTGTGATCTCCCTGCCTCAGAACTGGGAACTGCAGGCAGAAGTGCTCGAGCGCGCCCAGATCAACGATCAGACGATCCTCACCAACCCTGACCCCTTCCAGGCCTGGTTGGATGCCGAAGCTCTGCCCCTGCCCCTGTATCTGCGCCGCCGTCGCCCGGGGGATCGTCTGTGGACCTTAGGCATGGGTGGACATTCTCTCTAATTCTCCGACCTGATTGTGAACCTATACATCCCACGGCTTGCACGGTCTGCATGGCCATTGGTGTGCGCCGGCGATGAAATCGTCTGGCTGCCCGGCTACCGCATTGCGCAGAGGGTGCAGGTGACGGAGTCCACCCGTCGCCTGGTGCATTTGCTCTTGGCGCGCAAGAATGAAGCTGGTTAGGCATTTAAATGTTGGTAAATACGGAAGGATGTGATAGGTGTAAGGCGGGCACCTGGCTAAACCCGTATAACTCTTAAGAACTTCAAGTTTCAAAGGAGCCTGGCATGGACTTAACTCAAATCCTTCATCCTGGCCTCAGCCGTGAGGAAACATTTGTAGTGGAGGAGCAACACACCGCCATCCACGTGGGCAGTGGATCGCTGCGGGTGCTGGCTTCGCCGTGGATGATCGCGTTCATGGAGCGGGCCGCCCGCGCCCTGTTGACCGAACATTTGCCCCCAGGCTATTCCAGCGTGGGTGTGCATGTGGATGTGCGCCACATAGCCCCTTCACCTGTTGGCTCAGTGGTGCGGGCGCGAGCGGAGGTGCGTTCGATAGATGGATTGCGGGTAAACTTCAGCGTCGAAGCGTGGGATGGTCAGGAGAAAATCGGGGAGGGGACACACCAGCGCGTGGTGATTGAAGAGAGCCGTTTCCTGCGGCGCGTGGCAGCTAAGGCTGGCCTGGAGCAGGCCTAGTTTTATTATAAACCCGGAATCCCCTGTGCCCCGCTCCCTGCCTGTTCTGTATGACGGCTGGTCGTTGGTGCATCAGCCCAACAGCCCCCAGGCGCTGCACCTTTTGCGCCTGATGCATCACCTGCCGTCAGAAGTTGAGCCATGGGTGGCGCTGCCTGGGCCAGCGCCTGAATGGCTGCCGCAGGGGGTACAACCGCTGGTTCAGGCCTTGCCCAACACCCCCAGGGCGCGCCTGTATTGGGAACAATATTGCCTGTACAAAATGCGCCGCCAGGCGGGGGCGAGGTTGATTCACCTGACCGATTTTCACCCGCCTCTGGTGGATGCCGCTCATTGCCTGGTGAGCCCTGCCACTTATGAACCACCCCTGCGCCCCCGTTCATTCAGCGAGAGATTGCGCCAGGCGCTCTCCGCCGGAGCCATGAGCAGCCTGGGCGGCGTCCTCTGGCCACAAGACCTGCCCGAACCTGCTTTAGCGATCACCTGCTTCCGTCTGCCACTGCTGGCAATCCCGCCTTCTCTGGCGGATATGACCGCCTCACCGTCCTTGGACGATCTACCCGAAACCTTTATCTTATACCATGGCAGCGGAGATGAGCTCAGCCTGCGCCGCTTGTTGAACGCCTGGTCTTGGGCAGCTGGCCCTTTGGGTGAGCAATACCCGTTGTTATTGGTGGGGTTGGACGAGGCAGAACAGACGCGACTGGCTGGGATGTTGAGGGAGTATGATGTTGAGGGCACGGTGCGCATAGCCTCAAGCCTGGAACCTCAAGCGCTGTTTGGGCTCTATCGTCGCGCCGCGGCCGTGTTTCATCCGCTGCCCCTGCCTGCCTGGGGGGGAAGTGGTGCACCTGGCGCTGGCGTGCGATCTGGCGGTGGTAGGTGTAGAAGAACCCCTGACCCAGGCCACGGTTGGCGCCGCCGCCTACCTCTCGCCCCTGGACGACTGGCGCCACCTAGCGGCAGCCCTGATCACTGTGGTTTTGGAAGACGAAGTCAGCCAGCGCCTGATCCAGGCCGGGCGTCGACGGGTAGCTGCCTGGTCTGGGGCAGAATTCGGTTTAATGCTATTGAAGGCCTATCGGGCGCTGGCGGGCCAGTAGGAGGACCCCTCTCTAGGCCTTTATCGGCGCAGCAGAAGGCCGGCGTAGATGGCTAAGCCAATGCCCGCCACCAGGAGCAAGCCACCTAGCAAGCCTAATAGGGGCGAACGTCCGCCACCAGCGGGCGCAGGAGATTCAGCCGCGGTCTCAGAGTTCGGCTGCGCCCCGAAGTCTATATATGTCTCGTCTCCAGCCAGAAGACGTAGGGTATAGTTGGTAACCGTGGTGGGATTGTAGCCTTCGGGCACGGCTACAGATACCGTGTAGGTGTCTTCGGGCAGGTCGGTGAAGCAATGCGGCTCCAAGCCGCTCTCAGTTTGGACGGTGAGGGAGACGCTGCCGCTGCGATTGTTGACGCTGATGGCTCCGCCGAGGATGGAAGGCTCTTCCTCCTGGCGCAGGGAATCGCCATTGCGGTCGTTATATAAGATTACGCACAGGTTACCCAGGCCAGGTTTTGGCGAAGGGGTGGGCAGGAGCGGGGTGGGCGTGGGGCTGGGGCCGGGGCTAGGGCTGGGCAAAGATGGCCCCCCCAGCCCTAGCAGCAAGGGCTGTCCGACGACGATGTTGTCTCCCACAAGGTTGTTCAACCCCCTGAGTTCTTCCACGGAAACGCCAGAGATGAGCGAGATGCGCAAGAGTGTGTCGCCCGGCTGAACGATATAGACAATGCGCCCATCCGGGCCAGGGGTGGGGGTGGGAAAGGGGGTCATTTGCAGGCTGGGGGCAGCCAGCGTGGGCGAACCCAGGCGCGCCAACAGGAAGATTATGAGTAGAGACAGGGTCAAATGAAGGGGGTGACGCAAGTTGATTCTCATCTCAGGAAGATTATAGCATTATCCGCGCCACTTAATCGGCGGCTGGGGCCTGAAAAGCCCCAATGCCAGCCAGCGCCTGACGGATTTCGCCCAACACGTAGGGGTCAGCCTCCGTCTCCAGGGCGTTCTTCAGGGATTGGTAAGCTGCTTGCCCGCCGATCTGGCCCAAAGCCCAGGCAGCGTGACCGCGCACCAGAGGCTCAGGGTCAGCCATCAAGGCTTTTGCCAGAGCAGGCAATGCGGCCGGGTCGTGGCTGTTGCCCAGCGCCACAGCTACATTGCGCAGATAGCCACGCCGTTTAGCGCGCTTCAGCGGGCTGCCCTTGAACTTCTGGCGGAAGAGTTGCTCATCCAGGGCTAGTTCGTCAATCAAATTTGGCTCAGGCACGTCTGGGCGCGGCTCAAAGGCGGGATCGCCTGAGGGGGCGGCAAAGCGCCGATTCCAGGGGCAGACGATCTGGCAAACATCGCAACCAAAGATCCAGTTCCCTATCATAGGGCGCAATTCAAGCGGAATAGCGCCTTTCAATTCAATGGTCAAATAAGAAATGCAGCGCCTGGCATCAATGGTGCGATCAGGCAAGATACAGGCGGTGGGGCAGGCTTCCAGGCAGCGCCTGCAAGTGCCGCAGTGATCGAACTCGAAAGGGGGGTCAGGCTCGAGGTCGAGGCCTAGCAAAACCTCCGCCAGGAACACATACGAGCCCAGGCGTGGGTTTATGAGGCAGGTGTTTTTCCCGATCCGCCCCAGGCCGGCCCGCTGCGCCATATCGCGCTCAAGGATGGGCCCGCTGTCCACATACCAGCGCTGGGGGAATGGCTGTCCCACTTTGTCCTGGATGAAGGCTAACAGTTGTTCCAATCGCTGCCCAATGACAGTGTGATAGTCATTTCCCCAGGCATAAGCCGCGACCTTGCCCCTAATCCCCTCAGGTGACCCAAAAGGTTGGGCTTCAGCCGGCCCACTGGATGGAGCGGGATAGCGCATCCCCAGCACAAGGATGGAGCGACATTCGGGCAGGATATTGCGCGGATCGGCGCGGCGCTGACGGGCGGCTTCGCGGGCGAGATAAGCCATCTCGCCCTGACGTCCGTCTTCCAGCCAGGCCTCGAACACTGAAAAGTGAGGCGGAGGCTCGGGGGTGGTCACCCCTACCAGGTCGAAGCCCAGGGTGCGGGCATAGTCTTTAATGGCCTGGGTGAGATACATGGTCAAAGCGGCAATTCAAGAGCACCCATCGGCCCTCAGCGACATGTCAGGGCGAAGTTAACCTGATTGGAAGCCAGGTTTTGTGGAGCGGTCACTCGTAATCGCGCCCAGCCTGTGACCGAGGCGGTGAACTCCAATTCGTAGGTCAACTGATGTGTGCCAGCGTCCAGGTTGGCAGTGGTGGGCCCAGGTAGGGTGATGGGAAAGCCGGTCTCGGCCTCCAGTTGGTAGGTTACCTGGGTGGCCTGGCTGAGGCTGAATTCGGCAGTGAAATGGAAGGTGTAGGGGCAGGTGGCTTCCACCTGGGCGTTATCCACACTGATTTGCACCCCGCTGACCAGGGCAGCGGAGGGCGTAAGCGTAGGCGTGGCGGCGGAGGTTTGAGTGCTGGTGGCGCCTGCGGCGGCCACAGTGATCTGAACGTAGAAAGGTTGGTCGGCGTTAGGGCCCAGGCCGAAGTTCTTTTGGCTGGCGTTGCGCAGCATCCAAAATCCCGTGTAATCGCCGGGTTGGTTGGGTGCCACGAGGTTAACCGAGACATCCACCGTTTGCCCTGGAGGGACATCTGCGGGCAAAGGCACAGGTCCGGCGTTGCCCATTGAGGCCCCGCTGACGAAGACCAGAGCATAGGCTGTGGTCCAGGTGGTGTTGCCGATGTTCTTCAAGCGCCAGATTTTGGTGAAGGTCTCCCCTGGGGCATAGATTGTCCCGTCAGGCACGGTGACGTCGGCGATGAATTCGATCTGGTCAATCGCACCGGGGGCGGTTGTGGCGGTGGGTGAGGCTGGTGTGGCTGTGGGGGTGAGCGCCGTTGGGGTGAGGGTAGGAGTGTTGGTTGCAGTGGGCGTGGCCTGGGCGGCCAGGGCGGTCATGCGGGCGATGGCGGTGTTGGCCGCCGCGGTTAGCACCGCTTGAGCATCCGGCGAGGCAGGCGTGCTTGCCTCTGGAGAGGGTTTACATGCGCTCAGCAATAGCGCCAGGGTCAGCAATACAAAGGGGAGTTTCTTGGTGAAGTGGATCATCTTGTCTCCTTCAACGTCGTTTTCCCAAGTATAACCTCATTCGCCATATCCCTACGAAGAGGCGACGTGGGTTGACCTTGTAAGGTCAGAACGGGTTTCAGCCACCATGGGCGTGGGCAAGTGGGACAACTGTCGCAGTTGTCCCACCCCGGCGGCCCTGAAAAGCGGGCAGGGAAAAGAGGTGGAGCAGGTAACAATCCTTGCGTGCCCTTCACCGTGTGCATTCAAAAGGTGTCATTTTCCCGGCTTGCGGCCGACTACCCATCCAGGGGCTGTGCGCAAGCCCGGCAACAGTTCATGGAAACCTCTGCCGGGCTGAGCCTCTATCCGCTCAAGGGAGCGTGTTAAAAAGGCGCAAATCATCGCTTTGGGCGGACAAGTCGGTGACTTGTCCTACACAGGGGGGCAAACTTCTGATTCGAGTAACCAGGTCCTGAGTTTTCGGATAGACCTGAGTCGGCTTCTAGCCGACTTTCAAGGACTGAGCAGGGGATTTATCCCCTGCGGGCCATGGATTACATTATGGCTCGTCTGAGCATGATCTATCCCCTGCGGGCCATGGATTGCCTGAGAGCTTCACCATAAGGAGCAAGCACAATTAAGCGGTTTGAGGTATAATACCTCCATGCCTGGACCCATCAGGGGCCGGGACCTCTCTTTCAACCCTGTTATGCTCTAGGATGGCCTCTACCCCTCTAAGGAGAGTACCATGACTACTCAAACCCCTTCTTTCCCCCTGACTGAAGAACGAAAAAAAGTCACGGTTCAAACCCTGCGCCGCAAGAAACAGCGTCGCGAGGTCATTACCATGCTCACCGCCTACGACTATCCCACTGCCCTGGCCATTGACCGCTGCGGGGTAGATGCCATTCTGGTGGGTGATTCGCTGGGAATGGTCGTGTTGGGTTACCCTAACACCCTGCCGGTGACCATGGAAGACATGCTCCACCATTGCAAAGCGGTGGCGCGTGGGGCGCGCACCGCCTTGCTGATCGGGGATATGCCTTTCATGTCTTACCAGATCTCGGTCGAGGAGGCGGTGCGTAACGCTGGCCGTTTCCTTCAAGAGGGCGGCATGGATGCGGTCAAACTGGAGGGCGGCCGCGAGCGCCTGGAGGCGGTGCGCGCCATTGTGGCTGCGGGCATCCCGGTCATGGGGCATCTGGGTCTGACACCCCAGAGCGTTCATCAATTCGGTGGTTTTCGCCCACAAGGGCGCGATGCGCAAGCCGCCCGCCGCCTGTTGGAGGATGCGCTGCTGCTACAAGAGGCGGGCTGTTTCAGCCTTGTGCTGGAATCGGTGCCGGCGCGGCTGGCTGCTTTTATCACGCAACGCCTGGAAATACCCACCATTGGCATCGGCGCCGGCCCCGGCTGCGATGGGCAGGTGCTGGTGACGCATGATCTCCTAGGGCTGTTCGACCGCTTCACGCCGAAGTTTGTCAAGAAATATGCCGATCTGCACAGTGAGATGGCACGCGCCTTTCGTCAGTACAAAGTGGAGGTGGAATCGCACCTCTTCCCCAGCGAAGAACATGGGGTGGATTTGCCAGAAGAGGAGTGGCAGGCTTTCCTCCAGGGTTTGGAGTAAGCCTTCCTCTGAGGTTGTGGGGAGGCGAGCATGGATGAGAAGCGTCAGATCAGCCCAGATTCTGTGTTGATCGTGGGTACAGGGGCCATGGCTTGCCTGTTCGCCAGCCGCCTGGCGGCGGTTGGCATCCCGGTCACCATGTTAGGTACCTGGCGCGAAGGGTTGGAGACTCTGCGTCAGCATGGGGTTACCGTGGTAGAGGACGGTGGACAGGAGCGCGCCTATCCCGTGCACGTTACCGACGACCCAAGCGAATGCCGCGGGGCGCAGCTGGCGCTGGTGCTGGTCAAGTCCTGGCAAACTGAACGCGCTGCCCGGCAACTGGCTCAATGCCTGGTGGCGGAAGGGGTTGCCCTGACCCTGCAAAATGGCATGGGTAACCGCGAGAAACTGGCTGAAGCCCTGGGGGCGCGGCGTGTAGCCCTGGGCGTGACCACCCTTGGGGCAACCCTGGTTGGACCTGGGCGGGTGCGCCCTGCGGGAGAAGGGGTGATCGCCTTGAGCATACACTCACGCCTGGAGCCACTCAAGGCGCTCTTCCGCCGCGCCGATTTTAGCCTGGAAGATGCCCCTGACCCGGATGCCCTGTTATGGGGTAAACTGGTCATCAACGCCGCCATAAACCCCTTGACCGCCTTGCTGGGAGTGCCCAATGGAGCCTTATTAGAGCGCCCCAGCGCCAGAGCGTTGATGGCTACCGTAGCCAGAGAGGCCGCAGCCGTGGCGCAAGCCCTGGGCATTCGCTTGCCTTATACGGACCCGGTGGCGGCAGCGGAGAACACCGCCCGGCGTACAGCCTCTAACCGCTCGTCTATGTTGCAAGACCTGCTGCGCGGCTCGCCTACAGAAATTGACGCCATCTGCGGGGCCGTGGTGCGCAGCGGTGAGCAGGCGGACGTGCCAACGCCGGTCAACCGCACCCTGTGGCAACTGGTGAAAGCCCGCGAAGCCGGAACAAGCTGGAGTTAACCTATGCGAACTGTTGTGACTCTACCCGAATTGCGCGCCGCACGCGCCACCCTTTCTGAGCCGGTGGGCCTGGTGCCCACCATGGGCTACCTGCATGAGGGCCATCTGTCGCTGGTGCGGGCGGCCAAAGCTGAATGCGCCAGTGTGGTGGTCAGCATTTTCGTCAATCTGACCCAGTTTGCTCCCCATGAAGACCTGGCTGCCTACCCGCGCGACCTGCGGCGAGATTTGCGCCTGTTAGAAGGGGAAGGCGTGGACCTGGTGTGGGCGCCGACGCCAGAAGTGATGTACCCACACGGCTATCAGACATGGGTTATGGTAGAGGAGGTGACGAAACCTCTCGAGGGCGCCATGCGCCCTGGCCACTTTCGCGGCGTCACCACCGTGGTGGCCAAACTGTTCAACGCGGTTCAGCCCCAAAAGGCTTATTTTGGCCAGAAGGACGCTCAACAGGCCATCGTCATTCGCCGCATGGTGCAAGACCTGAATTTTCCTATTGACATCGTGGTTTGCCCGATTGTGCGCGAGGCAGATGGGCTGGCTATGTCCAGTCGCAACATTTACCTTAACCCAGAAGAGCGACGTGCGGCCAGCGTGCTGTACCGCGCCCTGTCGGCGGCATCCCAGGCTTTCCAGGCGGGCGAGCGGAATGCCCAACGTTTGCGGGATATGATGAGCGCAGTGGTGCAACAGGAGCCGCTGGCGCGCTTGCAGTACGTCTCCTGTGCCGACCCCGAAACGCTCCAGGAACTTAATGGCTCTGTGAGACAGGCTTTGCTCTCTATGGCTGTCTTCATTGGAAAGACACGGTTGATTGATAACACCTATGTTACTGACCATTGATATTGGCAACACCAATATAACCATTGGCCTTTATCAGGGCGAGAGGCTTGGCCCTCGCTGGCGCTTAGCCACCAATCACGAACGCATGCCGGATGAGTATGGTTTGCAACTGCTGGGCTTGTTAAACCATGCCGGCTGTAAGGCGGATGATTTGCAGGGCATTTGTCTGGCCTCCGTGGTCCCGCCCCTGACCGGGAAGATGGTGGAAGCCTGCCGCCGCTATCTGGGGTTGGAGCCGCTGGTGCTCGACGCAGGCGTCAAGACCGGGGTGCGCATCCGTTACGAGGACCCGCGGGCGGTTGGGGCTGACCGCATCGCTGACGCGGCCGCGGTACAACATTTGTATGGTGGCCCCGCCTGCGTGGTGGATTTTGGCACAGCCACCACCTTCGATGCCATTGATGAAAAGGGAGACTACCTGGGTGGGGCGATTGCTCCGGGCATTGGCATCGCAGCCGAGGCGCTCTTCCTGCGCACGGCAAAACTGCCGCGGGTTGACCTGCAACGTCCACCCTCCGTGATTGGGCGCAATACCCCTCATGCCATGCAATCCGGCCTGCTTTTCGGTTATGTGTCGCTCGTCGAGGGCATGGTGGCGCGCTTTCGCAAAGAACTGGGACCAAACATGAAGGTCATCTCCACCGGAGGCCTGGCGGAAATCATCGCCCGTGAGACCGAGGTCATTGAAATTGTAGCTCCCTGGCTCACCTTAGACGGTTTGCGCATTATCTGGGATCTAAATCACCCCAAGTGAGACCTGCCCGCCAGATTCTAAGCGAACTTTTAACTGCCCTTCATGCTTTCTTCAGGTAAATGCCTATAATATAAAGTGCATTCTCCTCACTCAAACTGCGCTTCGGAGCAAGGGGCCAGGCCTTCTCCCAGGCGCAGTTTGGGTTTAAAGCCCAGCCTGCCCTTTCACGACATCCATCATTGTAAAATCAGCAAGACCCCCATCCCGCTGACGATAGTCCACAGGATGCTGCGGGTGCGCCAGGCAACCAGAATCGCTACCCCGCCGGCGAGGAGACGCGTGTTGCTGAGCGAGACGGCAATTTCTCCATTTAAGAGCAGCAACTCCGGGAGGATGATGGCGCTCAACACGGCCGGTGGCACGAAACGCAAGGCGCGTGGCACCCAGGCCGGGACATGGAACTTGCCTAAGAGAAAGATAAAGGATAAGCGGGTCAGGTAGGTGAGCAGGCCCGCAGCCAGCATGATCCCCCAGATTTTCATGTCTTCCTCTCCATCCAAAGGCCAGCCAGGATACCCGCCAGGGCCGCCAGCATGAGCCCCAGTTTGTAGGGCATGGCAAAGGTGATAACGGCGGTGATGCCCGCCACCACAGCCGCCACTCCTGCTGCTGTGTCTTTCAGGTTGGGCACAACCAGGGCGATAAAGGTCAGCGCCAGGGTGAAATCCAATGACCAGGAAGAGGGGATTTGGGCGCCAATGAAGATGCCCGCGGCCGTGCTCGCCTGCCAAGCTGTCCAGAGCGTCAGTCCAGCCCCCAGGAAAAACCAATGGCGCTGTTCGGTGTGAGGGGTGGGATTATCGCCTTTTTGATAGTTGAGAATGGTGACTGCATAGGCTTCGTCGGTGAGCAGGTAAGCCAGCAGACCTTTCCAGGAAGGCCGCAACTTTCGCAGATAGGGGGCGACTGAAGCGCTATACAGGGCATGGCGCAGGTTGACGATCGCCATGGTCAGGATAATCACCACTGCTGGCGTGGCATTGCCCACCAGTTGGGTCGCCACAAATTGGGCCGAACCAGCAAAAACCAGGGCCGACATCGCCTGGGCAGCCGCGGGCGGGATGCCGGCTGAAAGAGCCAGCACACCGTAGATCATCCCAAAGGGGATCACGCCCACCAATAAGGGCAACTCGGCTTTGACGCCGTTGAGGAATTCCGTCTGTGCGGTTTTCATGCTCAGGCAGTCAGGCGCTCTCGGCTGAACTGTGTTTCGTAGAGGGTGGCATATAAACCGCCCAAAGCCAGCAGTTCTTCATGTTTACCACGTTCCGCAATTCTACCTCGATCCATCACCAGGATCAGGTCAGCTGCCAGAATGGTGCTCAGGCGATGGGCGATGACGATGCTGGTGCGTCCGGCCATCACCCGTTTGAGAGCTTCCTGGATGAGCAGTTCGGATTCGCTATCCAGATGGCTGGTGGCTTCATCCAGGATAAGGATGCGCGGGTCTTTCAAGATCACCCGCGCCAGGGCGATGCGCTGCTTCTCGCCGCCGCTCAAACGATAGCCACGTTCGCCGACGATGGTGTCATAGCCATCTGGCAGGCCCATGATGAAATCGTGGATGTTGGCGGCTCTGGCAGCGGCTTCTAAATCAGCCTGGGTAGCGTCCAGGCGGGCATAGAGGAGGTTGGTGCGGATGGTGTCGTGGAACAGGTAGGTTTCCTGGGTGACCATACCGATTTGGGCGCTGAGCGAATCCAGGGTCACCTGGCGTAAATCGTGGCCGTCAATCAAGATGCGGCCTTCGGTGGGGTCGTACAGGCGAGGGATCAGGTAGGTCAGGGTGGTCTTGCCGGCCCCACTTGGCCCAACCAGGGCTACCAACTGGCCGGGCTTCACGTGGAAACTGACCTGATCCAGAGCCCGCAGGCGGGCTTGCGAGCGGGTGGCCGGCTCTTCTTCAACAGGGGTGAGGCCGGAGGGCTGGGAGGTGGGGCTCTCATCGGATAGTACGGCTTGGACACTGTGCATTTGGCCAAAGCGATGCACTTCCCGTAACAGCCCTTCCTCATAGGAGGGATAGACGAACGAAACCTGCTCAAAAACCAGTTCACCTTTGACATCTTTGAGGGGAATGGCTCCTGGCTTTTCCTGAATATCCAGTGGCAGGTCTAACACTTCGAAGACGCGCTCGAAACTGACGATCGAGGTGGCAAATTCCACAGGGGCGCTGGCCAGCCCCTGCAAGGCGCTGTAGACACTGCTCAAATACGCGCCAAAAGCGACGATGGTGCCAATGCTCAGAGATTTTTGGATCACTAAATAGCCTCCGATGCCGTAAACAAGGGCGGTGCCAATTGCGCCCACCAGACCCATGGTGACAAAGAAAGCCATAGCGGTAACGGCGCGGCGCACGCCAATATCCCGCACGCGAGCCGCCCGCTTTTCGAAGCGCGCCACTTCCAGCGCCCGTTGCCCAAAAAGTTTGACCAGCAACGCCCCGCCAATGTTGAGCGTTTCATTAGCCATGGCGTTCATCTGGGCGTTTAAGTCCATGGCCTGGTGGGCAATGAGTCGCAAGCGGAATGCCAGGCGCCGAGCCAGCCAGATGAAGACGGGCACAATCGCCACGCTGATTAAAGTCAGGCGCCACTCCAGGGTGAACATCACCGTCAAGACCGCCACGGCCTGAATCAGGTTGGTGATGATGCCCACAATGGTATTGCTGATGGCATTTTGCGCCCCGACCACATCATTGTTCAGGCGGCTCATCAATTCGCCCAGGCGCGTGGTGGTGAAGAAGCCCAGGGACATGCGCTGCAGGTGGGCATAGAGCGCTACCCGCAGGTCGTAGATCACCCCTTCCCCGATGCTGGCGTTGAGGCGCCGTTGCAGCACATTTAACCCGCCCCCTGCCAGGGGGATTATCAGCAGCGCCAGGACCAGCACACCCAGGCCAGGGAGATCGCCGTTGGGCAGGGTGTGATCAATCAACTGGCGTAAGATCAAGGGCGTCAGCAAGGTCAAACCGCTTGCTGCCAGGATCAAAAAGAGCATCAGCCCAATGCGCCAGCGATAAGGATAGGCGTAATGAGCCACCCGCCGCAATAATCCCCGCGTAAGGCGGGGTTTTTCTTCAGGCGCGTGGAGCACACTCCACCAACTGCTACCATGAAATGTCATAGGAGCCTCCGATTTGAGACGCACTGATTCTAGCACTTCCAGACACTACCGCAAGCTTGATACTTGGCTTAAAATAAGGACAGTCTCACATTGACCCTTTCTCTGCGGGTGCACGCTGTGAAATGAACCAGGCCCAATTCCGTTTTTACGGTAAGCTCAATGACCTTCTGCCCGAAGACCGCCGCGAGAAGGTCGTCTTGGTGCCATTTAACAGTGGGCAGACGGTCAAGCACCTGATCGAGTCTCTGGGTGTGCCCCACACTGAGGTGCAATGTTTGCGGGCGAATGGTATGCCGATTGATTTTACATATCAGGTGCGGCATGAGGACCAGATCGAAATCTATCCCGTAGCCTGGGACGGATCAAACGCGCCTCAAGAGGACGAATGGCGCTTTGTCTTGGACAATCACCTGGGGCGACTGGCGGTATATCTGCGCATGTTGGGCTTTGATGCCCTGTATCGCAACGATTATCAAGATGACGAATTGGCGCGCCTCTGTGATCAAGAGGGGCGCATCCTGCTCACGCGTGACAAACGCTTGCTGATGCGCAATGCCGTCAAACGCGGCTATTGGATCCGCAGTAAGGTGCCACATCACCAGTTGAAAGAAGTGGTGCAGCACTTTGGCCTGACAGCCGCCGTCAAGCCATTTCAACGTTGCCTGCGCTGTAACAGCCCTCTGGTGGCGGTGAGCAAGGAAGCGGTGCTGGATCGCCTGCAACCCCTGACCAAACTCTATTATGATGAATTCCGTCTGTGTCCAACCTGCGACCAGATTTACTGGAAGGGCTCGCACTACGAGCGCATGCAGCAGATGATCCAGCAGGTCTTGCATCCTGAGGGGTGAGGCATCCAGCCGGAGATTATTCAGCCTGGCGCACCTGAGGAAAACGCAGCCACACCAAAGCCTGAAAAACCAGCACCAGCAATGCGCCTGCCACCACCGTCAGCGGTTCGCCGATGCGTGTCGCCAGCGCGCCAGCCAGAAGCGAGCCAATCGGCATCAACCCGAAGAACGCCAGGGTGAAAATACTCATCACGCGCCCCCGCAATTGGTCCGGAACCTGGGTTTGGAGCAGGGCATTGGATGAGTTGGCGAAAACCATAAAGCCCCACCCCACCCCTACCAGGGTAAGCAGAGACAGGGGTAACCAGCGCACGGCCGCGAATATCAGCAAAAGGAGGGGCATCACCCATCCCCCCAGGGTTACCAGTTTGCCGCGCGGGATAAAGCCACCCATGGCAGCAATCATCAAGGCGCCGCTCATAGCGCCGATGCCGCGCGCCGATTGCAAAAAGCCGTTGGTGGTGGCATCTCCGCCCAACACCTTGACCGCCCAGGCTGGTATCAGCGCCACGAAAGATACCCCAAATAAACTGATCACTGCCAGGTTAAGGATCACCGGGCGCGCCACGGCGTGCGTGATCACATATTTCAGCCCGGCTTGCAGGTCGGCCCAGGCCGAGTTTGCCTGGCGTGGGGCTGGGGCAGTTTCCAGGCTCATCATCAGCAAGGCGGCGATGACCGCCAGAAACGAGATCGCATTGATGATGAAGCACCAGCCTGGCCCTAAGGCGGCGTAAATCAAGCCGCCTATGGCGGGGCCAAAGGCCGTCGCCAGGTTGAACATGGTTGAATTGAGGGCGATGGCATTGGTCAAATCCTGCCGGCTGACCAACTCCAATACGAACGATTGCCGCGCCGGGGCATCGAAGGCGTTTGCAATCCCCAGCAGGAAGGCCAGAACGAGGATGTGCCAGGGCTGAATCACCTGGGCGAAAGTCAGGGTAGCCAGGATGATTGCCAGCACCATCATGGCCGTTTGAGTAATGACCAGCAAGTTACGGCGCGACATGCGGTCAGCTACCACACCGCCGTAAAGGGTGAATAGCCAGGAGGGGATGCCAGCGGCGAAAGATACATATCCCAGGAAAGCCGATGAGCGCGTCAATTCATACACCAGATACCCCTGGGCGGTGGATTGCATCCAGGTGCCCAATAAGGAGACCAGTTGGCCCGCAAACCACAAGCGATAGTTGCGGTGATGCAGGGCAGCAAAGGTGCGATCGAGCGCCAATAACAGATGAGGCGCCTGTAAACTGATAGCGTCCTTATCCTGTTCGCCCTGGGTAGCTTGCAAGGTGGAGATGTCCCTTTTCATAACCTGGCTAGATCTTCTGGCGGCCAGCGTAGCCCGCATCCATCTCGTGCCAGAATTGCACACTCTCCTCCCCATATTGCCAGCACAGATATACCTGGCGCCCATCGCGTAGCGCGGGAAAATCCACCAGACCCAGGTTGACATCTTTGAGTATTGCGCCGGTTGCTCGGATTTCTTGCACCAGGCTTTGCAACTGTTCAAATTCTTCAGCCATCAGGCTGGCCTGGCGGTTGCCGCCGTTCCCCAAGGCATTTTGCAGCACCATCCACACCTGCGGTTGTCGCTCGAGGATGGAACGGCGAATCTCCAGGATCTGCGCCACCAGCGGTTGGATAATTTTCAGGGTAGCATTGGCTTGTTCAACAGTAAAGTATTGGGCCATTGGAATTCATCTCGGGTTCATGACCAGCCTCGATAGGCACGCTCTAATACCTCCATGGTGTGCCAGACGGGCATCGGCTGCCCCAGCAGTTCCAGGTGAGTGCGAATTTGCACCATGCAGCCGATATTGCCGCTGACCACGCCCTGAGCGCCTGTGTTCAGGATGTTGCGCGCTTTGCGCTCTCCCAGCAGGCGCGCCGTCTGGGGTTGCTCCAGATTATACACACCAGCCGAGCCGCAACACAAATCCGCTTCTGCCAGGGGCAGCAGCCTTAGATTAGGGATTTGCTGAAGCAGGTGGCGCGGAGCTTCGGTCACACCTTGTGCATGCGCCAGATGGCAGGCATCCTGGTATACCAGGCTTACAGGTTCGGGCAGAGCTGGCGGCTCGATCATCCCCAGGCGCTCCAAAAACAGGCTGACATCCTGCACCTTAGACACAAATTGCTCCAGCCGCGCTGTCCAGGATTCATCCTGCACCTCATCCTCTTGGAAGAGCAGAGGATATTCCTTCATCCCAGAACCGCAGCCGGCGGCGTTGGTGAGGATGGCGTCAACATCCAGGGGGAATAATCTCAGGTTATGGACAGCCTGAGCGCGGGCTTGTGCCATCGCCCCGCTGTGTAAAGCCAGGGCGCCACAGCACCCCTGCCCCTTAGGGATGACCACTTCCACACCGTTGAGAGCCAGCACGTGCAGCGTCGCCCAGTTGATCTGGGGGGCCAACACCTGCTGGGCGCAACCGGCCAGGAGAGCCACCCGCGCTCGCCGCTTTCCCTGGGCCGGGAAGACCTCAGGCAGCCCAGGGGTAGAGGGCAAGTGCTCGGGCAGCAAGGTCAGCATGGCTCGCAACTGCTGGGGTAGCCAGCCTTGCAGGGGTCTGGCTACCCTTCCACCTGTAGCCGCCAGGCGCAGGCGCTGCGGATAAGGGAGCGTATCCAGGGCCAGGCGGCGTGTGGTGCGCTGCAGGAGGGAGCGGCGACGCCGGCTTTCAGCATGGGCGCGGAAGGGGATCAACAAATCTCCATAGGGCACACCTGAGGGACAGGCGCTAACACAGCCGAAGCAACCCAGACAGCGGTCTATATAGGGCAGCGCCTCTTCCAGGTCAATTTCCCCCTCTAGCACGGCCTTCATCAGGACTATGCGCCCACGAGGCGAGTTCATCTCCTCGCCCAACACTGTATAAGTGGGGCAGGCAGGCAGACAGAAGCCGCAGTGGATGCACTTCTCCACCGCATGGGCCATGGATGCTCCCAGCGCTCCTAGCGTTTCAAGCGGGATGGTGTGTTGCATAGTTTATTCCGTTGTGAGCAGACGCTCGAAATTAAAATTGAACCTTAGCGAATAAATTTGCCCAGCGGATCCAGGGCCTGGCGCACGCGCTGCGCAAACGCCTCGCCGCTGTGCACCCCCAGCAAACAGCGCTGGCTCTGTCCCAGGATCACCAGACCCGAGAGGCCCAACCCTTTCAGGATTTCATCCAGCCGTTCCTCATGCGTGGGCCAGGCAACCCAGGCCAGGTTTGCCCCTATGCTATAGCGGCGCATGGCCCCCTGGGCTTGCAGTTCTCGCTCAAGGGGTAGCACGCGCCGCGGCGTCAGGGGGATCTTGACCAGCAGATGCTCGCGTGGCGCCCAACTGAAGTGGCGCGCCGCCCGCCACAGTTCAGCCTCGGCCTCTTCCTGGTATACTCTCAGGGCTTGCGCCCTGAACGGGAGTTCGTCCAGATAGCGCTGCAAGCGTTGCAGGCGTGGGGGCAGGCTCTGAGGTGCCCCTCCCAGGCGGATCAGCAAAGAGGCGCCTCCTTCTTCAGGGATAAGGTCGAGAGCGAATATTTCTAATGGGGTAGCCGTCAGACGGATAAGCGCCTCCAAAGCCTGAGACAGGTCGAGATAGCGCGCCTGGAGGCTGAGATAGGCCAGGGGTTGGGGAAAGACCTTGAAGGATAACTTGACCAGGATGCCATATTGTCCCAGGCTGCCCACCATAAACTTGGCTAAATCGAAACCGGCCGAATTTTTCACCACCCGTCCGCCGCTGCGCACCAGGTTGCCCTGTCCATCTACGAAGTGCACCCCCAGCAAAAAGTCCCGTATGCCGCCATAGCGATAGCGTTCTGGTCCGCTCAGGCCTGCCGCCACCGTGCCACCTAAAGTGGCGCCCTGTTCCACCAGGGGTGGGTCAAAGGGCAAGTATTGGCCGAAAGCGGCCAGGGCGCGGGCGATATCAGCTATGCGGCTGCCGGCATAGGCGGTGAAGGTAAATTCTTCCGCCTGATATTCCACGATGCCCGTCAAGCTGCTCATATCGAGCCAGGTGATGTCTTCGGCCGCGCGGTGCAAAGCGCTCTTGCTCCCCCCGCCGCGCACCCCGATGCGTGGCTGAGAGCGCACAATCTCCTGCACGTCTGAAATTGTAGTTGGCTGGATCATATGGAAATCCTGTCATCAGGGAACATCTTGCCGCGATTGGCGATTTCCAGCGGGTCCATCTGACGGCGGATGGCCTGCATGACGTCTATATCGGCTTCGGAGAACATTACGGGCAGATATTGGCGCTTTTCCAGACCCACCCCATGCTCGCCGGTGATGGAGCCGCCAAAGCGCACACACATGCGGGTGATCTCCCCGGCCAGGGCCTCGGCGCGCTCCAGCGCCCCTTCCTCTCGCCCATCGTAGAGGATCAGAGGATGCAGGTTGCCATCGCCGGCATGGAAGACATTAGCCACCCGCAACTGATAAACCGCGCCCAGGCGCTGGATCTCAGCCAGGGCTTCACCCAGGCGGCTGCGCGGCACGACACCATCCTGGACGATGTAATCCGGAGTGAGGCGCCCCACCGCCGAGAAGGCGCTCTTGCGCCCTTTCCAGATGCGCATGCGCTCGGCCTCATCGCTGGCAATGCGCACTTCGTAAGGTTCTGAAGCGCGGATGATCTCGATCAGGCGGGCAAAATCCGCCTCAACCGCGTCGCTCTCGCCGTCCAATTCCACAATCAACAGCCCTTCAGCGTCTAGGGGATAGCCGGCGCCCACTGCTGCCTCTGCCGCTTGAATAGACAGGTTGTCCATGATCTCCACCGCGGCCGGCAATAAGCCCGAAGCCACGATCTTGGAAACGGTCTCGCCCGCGCTTTGCAATGAGCGATAAGCCGCCAGCACCGTCTTATAGGCCTCGGGTTTGGGCAGCAGGCGTAGGGTGATCTCCAGGGCAATGCCAAACAAGCCCTCTGAGCCCACAAACAATCCTACCAGATCGGGCCCCACATTTTCCAGGCTCTCGCTGCCCAGGTGCACCACCTCCCCGTCCGCCAGGACGGCTTTGATCCCCAGCACATGGTTGCTGGTCATGCCATACTTTAAGCAATGTGCGCCGCCAGCGTTAAAAGCCAGGTTGCCCCCGATGGTGCAGATCGGCTGACTGGATGGATCGGGTGCATAGTACAGCCCATACGGAGCGGCTGCACGGCTGACATCCAAATTGACCACCCCCGGCTCAACCACGATCAAGCGCTGTTCGGGATCTAGGTGCAAGATGCGATTGAGGCGATTGAGGGCGATCACGATCCCCTGGGGTGAGGGCACAGAGCCACCGGAAAGGCTGGTGCCGCTACCGCGGGCGACGAAGGGTACCTCGTAGCGGTAACACAGGCGCACGGTCTCAATGACCTCCTCCTGGGTTAGCGGCAACACCACAGCCTGGGGGCGGGCGCGTAGGGAGGTCAAGCCATCACATTCGAAGGGCACCAGTTGCGCCGCACGCCTGAGCAGGCGTTCAGGAGGATAGACCTTAGCCAAAGCCGCAAGCAAAGACTGGATATCCATCATCACGCCTCCACATTTACTGGATTATACAACGATCTCTCCTTCAGGGTGTGGAGATAGGGGCGTTTTGGTTAATTTTTAGAGATGGATGGCACAGGATTAGCCCTGTACCACGGGCTGGTCTGGCCTCACCTGAGGTGGTTGACAGCCCGCCGGGCTGCCCCTGCCCAGTCTCCCACCCAGTAAAGGATGGCGCTGAACACCCCTAAGCCCAGGGTTTTGAAGAAGTCCACCACAGGCCAGGGTAAATACAGATAGCGCCGCAGATACCAGGGCAGGAACCACATCAGGATCAAAGCTGCGCTGACCAGGATGCGCCGCAACCAGGGGTCGGGCTGACGGCGCTGCGCCACCCACACCCAGGCAGCCAGAGCCACCTGCAAGGCGGCGAACATCGCCCGGTAGCGAGGGTTATCCCAAGGGTCGCCACCGCTGCGGAAAGAGGCGATCAAAATCACCCCCCACACCACCCAACATGCGCCCACAGCCATGCTGCGCGCCAAAGGCTGGGTGTGATTGGGCCTGTCCACGCCGCGCAAGAGGCGCAAGGGGGCGTAGATCAAAAAAGGAAGCAAGAGCGTCCAGCCCAGAGATCGCCACAGGGCGATGGCACGCCAGATCAAGGCCCCGCTGAAATCGCCAATGGCGGCCGGCAGGAAGGGTTGTACCACACCATATAGCAGCAAGAGGGGGACATGTGCCCATTCAGGGGTGGTGTCAAAGATCTTCTGTACCCAGCCCGAAGCGCGCTCACTGAGGTAAGCCTGGTAGCCGGCCGACTTGCGCAGCCAGAATGTCAGCACCCCCAGCGGCGAAGTCACCCCAGGCGGGGCGAATTGTCGCCAGGTCAGCCAGAGACCCAGGGTGATGAGCAAGACCAGCGCTCCCAAGGCGACCCACATCCCGCGGCTTCCCTTCAAGTGTGGCAGCAACCTGCCATTCGCCAGGCTGAGGGCTTGAACCAGCAGCGCCGCCAGTAACAGCGCCGCCCCTGGAGGCGAGAAGGGCAACATCAGCCCCAGGGCAACCGCCACCCAGGCGAGACCTTTCCAGGAACGTTCCTGCCAATAGCGCAATAAGCCATAGAATGCCATGCTCACCCAGGTGATCGTGAAAGCCTCGCGCATTTGCGAACTGCCTAACAACACCGCCTCTGGATAGAGCGCCAAACCCCAGGCGGCGATGCGAGCGGATGACTTTCCCCAGGCGCGGTGGGCGAAAGCCCAGGTGAAGGGGATTGCCAGAGCAGAGATGGTGGCGGTGAAGATGACCATCAGCAAAGGCTGGTGGGTCTCACCCCCCAGGTAACGATAAATCAGGGCGCTAAAGAACAAGAATCCACCATATTGATCGGCCTTGCGGTAGTTGCCTGCGAAGGCTTTGATCAGGGGTTTGTCGCTTTGTGCCAATTCCCAGGCGGCGCGGTCTCGCTCATAGGCGTCTGCCATGACATAGCCCTCGCGCTCGGCTGGCGAGTGATAGCCCGCCAGCGGCAGAGCCGTATACCAGAGCACCCCGCTCCCCAGGCGCAGCAGGGCTGCCCCCAGGCTCAACCAGGCCAGCCAGCGCGGCGCTTCCCGGCCCAGCAAGCGCCAGCCGCCCCAGAGCAAAGCCATCCCCAATAGCAACGCCAGCCCAAAAGTCATCCCACCTCCAGCCCTGCTAAAATGCGCCGAGCGCGCTCTGTCCAGGTATAGGGCATCACCTGACGTCGCGCCGCCTCTCCCAGGCGCTGCCTGTGGGCTGCATCGGCCCGCAGGCTGAGCAAAGCCTCCACCCAGAGGTCCTCATCGGCGGGTGGTAAAAGCCGCGCCACCTCTGGGGTGAGCACCTCGCGAAACACCGCCAGATCGCTGGCCAGGATTGGCCGCCCGCATGCCATATACTCGAACAACTTCATTGGGCTGAGGTAAGGTGCAATATCCCCGCCCGATGAAGCCGCCACCCGTTGCTGATAAGGCATGAGCAGCACCTCGCAGGCCGCCTGATACAGCGGCAAGTCGGCATTGGGCACAAAACCGCACAGGATCAGGTTCGTCAAACCTTTGCATTCTACCTCATCGCGCCAACGCTTCACATCCGTTGGTTCGCCGCCGACCACCAAAAAGTCCATATCAGGCAGGCGCGCGGCCAGGTTGATCATTAATTCCATCCCACGCCCAGGGTATAAATGACCTGTATAACCGACGGTGAAGCGCTCCGCGGTTAGCGGAAGCCCCCATTTTGCCGCCACCATCTGTCGTGCCTGGGATGGCTCAGGCAGATGCTGATAGCGTTCCAGGTCAACCCCATCGGGAGCAACAATTGTGAACGGCGGTTTTTCGGGCGCGCCCAGCCTTTGAGCCAGGTCTCTGGCCAGGGCGTGGCTGATCACCACCAGGCGGCGTGCCCCTCGCCCCCTGGTGAAGAGGCGGAAGAGCAGCGGTCCCAGGCTTCCTTGGGGCATATCGTGCACTTCGAAGATGGTCGCCAGGCCCGCCTGGCTGGCTATGGCTGCCGCCTGAGGCAAGCGGGTGTACAGCACCTCGGCGCCCCAGGCCTGTGCCCAACGCACGGCGCGGTAGGCGTAATCATATCGCCGCCAAAACGGAGAAGCCGCTAGCCACTCCACAGCAAATTCCTGCTGCAGCCCATAATGCTGCGCCAGTTCATCCCAGGTGATTGCCCGGGGGGGAATGCCCGGGACCGCCAGGCGCAGCCTATGGCCAAGTTGGGTCAGCGCCTGCGCCATCTTCATCACCTGGATGGTGTTGGCACGCCGCGCCGGCAGATGGGTGGGTGCGACCAGCGCCACTTTCACCGCAGCACCTCTTGATAGGCCCGGAAAAACTCAGCGGCGTTGCGCTCCCAGGTGAGCGTTTCAGCCCAAAGGCGGTTTTCGCGCCCCATGCGCTGTGCCAGTTCAGCCTCGGTGAGCAAACGCAAAATGGCCTCCGCAATCCCCTCCACATCGTTTGGCTCGGCCAGGAGTCCGGTCACGCCTTCGCGTACCGCCTCGCCCACCCCGCCGCAGCGCGTGCCCACTACCGGTAGGCCATAGGCGCCCGCCTCCAGATACACCAGGCCAAAGCCTTCGAAGTGGTCGCTTTCTTCTTGGGGGGTGAGCACAAAGAGCGAGGCCCGGCGGAAGAGATCTTTCAAGGCCTCATCGGAGACCGTCCCCATGAAAGTCACATCTTGCAGCCCTCTCTCCTGGATGAAACGCTGCAGATTGAGAAAATAAGCGTTGTGGCTGTAGTTCCCCACGATCCAGTAGCGCGCCGAAGGCAGGCGCTCTTTCACCCGGGCGAAGGCAGCCAGGCTGAGATGCTGCCCCTTGCGCGGTTTGACATCGCCCACGGTGAGCAAGGTGGGAATGGGGGGCGAAGGCCGCTCCCACACCTCGGCGCGGCTGATGGCGTGGGTGAAATGGTTCCCATTTAGAATGACCCGAATGGGTGTCTCTGCCAATGGCGCCGGGAAGCATTCCCGCATGCGGCGCGCCGTGGCCTCGGAGACGGGGCAGATCAGGCTGGCCTGGCGCAACACGTTCTGATACAGGCCTCGATCCAGGGGATATTGGCGCCAGATGACGCCGTAGGTGCCGTGCGCCGTCAGGATGTGGGGGCATCCCAGGCGCCGCGCCAACCAGTGACCCAAAAGGCCGCTGGGGTAGGCTTCCAGGGAATGCACAAGGTCTACACGGGGCAATCGCCCGCGCCTCAGGACCACATAGCCTAGAGCCAGGCTAAGCCAACGGCGTAACCTGCCGGCCTGGGGCATCTGGGTGGCTGGTAGGGAGAAAATTGGGTAATGAGGGAAGAGCGCACGCGCTTCGTCAGCCTCAGCCCTGGCGACGAAGATCACCGGCTGTACGTGGGCAGCGATGGCGCCTAGAAAAGCCAGAGCGTGACTGCGCCAGCCGCCCGGTTTTCGCAGAGAAGGCAGAATGTAGGCAACCCTCATCGTCCCTGCACACTCACCTGCGCCCTCTCCACCGCAGCCTGACGTTTGAACTCAGCGCGAAACCTGATCACTGAGACCGAGACTCCCAGCACATAAGAGCCCGCCAGCAAGGCTGCGCTGGCCAGGTAGCCATAGCGCGGCACCAGCAGCAATATGCCCAGGATTTTAAGGGCGGCCAGGCTCAAATTTACTTTGGTGGGAAAATCTGGCAGACCCACTGCCAGCAAAGCCGTGCGATTCCAGTAAAAAGTGTTGGCGACTAAAAATCCCATTAGCAGGATAAGCAAGGCGGGATAGGCGGGCAGAAACTCGGGCTTTTTATACAGGAGCAAGATCAGCGGCTTCCCCAGAAGTAACAGGCCCAGGGCGACGGCCAGGGTAAAGCTGCCCGCCAGGAGCGAACCCTGGCGCAAAACGTAGCGCACATTGCTCCAATTCTTGCGCGCCACCTCCCGCGATAGTTCAGGGTAAGTGGCCTGGGGCAGGGGGCTGACCGGCAGTTGCACCAGATTGACGATCGCCAGGGCAGTTTTGTAATAACCGCTTTCCAGGGGGTTGCGGAAGAACGAGACCCAAAGCAACTCGCTGTCTTTGTTAATCAGGCTCAGGGTGGCGCTGATATTCGTGCTGAGGGCAAAATGGATTAACTCTCTCCCCTGGGAGGCGAGCGATCTCAAAGGCGCCCGCCACCAGCCCCAACCCCAGCGCCGACTCGCCTCTATCAGGGCTGCCAGGGTCAGCCCCAATGCCCCAATCGCCTTACCTGCCAGGTAAGCCAGAAGCACCTGGAGCATTCCCCCCTGGCTCACATAAGCCAGGCTGATCAGCCCCAGGGTGAACAGGCTCTGGGCCACATTCAGGACTGCCATACGGCGATAACGGTCAAAGATCTGCAGCAGCCCTGTAGAACTCTCAGCCATCAGGTTAACCAAGGCCACCAGGCCATAAATGACAAACCAGTTGGTCACGGCGGGGTCTTTGGCGAAGTAGCGCGCCCCCAGGGGTGCCAATAACCAGATCAGGGCGAAGGCAAAGAGCGAGGCTGCCATTTCCACCAGCGCCGCGGCTTTGAACACCGCCGCAGCTTTCTCCCGCTGGCCTGTCTCGCTGAAATATCCCACATATTTGATTACCAACTCCCCCATGCGGAAGGAGGCGAACTTGTTGATCACGCTGGTGAACATCGTGATCACCCCGAGCAAACCAAAGCCCGCCACCCCCAGCAGGCGCCCGGCCAGGATGCTCTGCAACATGCTGATAAAGGCGGTGATCCCGGTGGCGCTGAAGAGGTAGCCACTGTTTTTGATAATGCGCCGCGTCAGGGGGTTTTCGATCAGGGTTTGCAGCCAACTCAGAAAGGGGAATTTCATAGCGCTCAATCGGTGCGGATATCCCTGGCCCAGGTGCGCTCTGCGTTATACCAGGCCACCGTCCTAGCCAGACCTTCCTGGAGTGGAATCTGGGGCACCCAGCCCAACAGACGTTCGGCTTTCTCCACCTTCGCCCAGTTAGCCCACATGTCAGCTGGGTGGAATGGATGGTATTCGATCTGCGCCTGCCGCCCAATCAGTTCTTCCAACATGTGAATCAGATCAATCATGCGCACACACTCATGCCCACCCAGGTTGATCACCTCATACCCCAGGGGCTTGAGGCCAGCGAGGGTGCCCCGCGCGATGTCGTCCACATAGGTGAAACCGCGTAACTGCTGGCCATCTCCGTTCAATTTAACCGGGCGTCCTTCGCTAATCCACTGGGTGAAGCGGAACATGCTCATATCTGGCCTGCCGGCCGGGCCATAGACGGTGAAGTAGCGAAACACGGTAACGTCCAGGCCATACAGGTGGTGATAGGCATGGCATAACACCTCAGCCGCTTTTTTGCTGGCAGCATATGGCTGCAACGGGTGGTCGCTCGGGGCATCATCAGGCGTGGGCAGTGGGGCATTGGCGCCATAAACGCTGGAGGTGGAAGCCAGGATGAACTTGCTGATCTGGCGGCGACGACAGAATTCCAGCAGGTTGAGCGTCCCCTCGACGTTGGTTTGCACGTACACCCAGGGGTCCAACATGGCCTGGCGCACCCCGGCCCGCGCCGCCAGGTTAATCACGGCTTCAAAATGTTGGGCGTTGAGATCGGCCTGTTCCAGGAGTTGACGATCGGAGATATCCAGGCGAAGGAAAGTGAAGCCGCGGCGCTGCTTCAAGCGCTCCAGACGATAGGCTTTCATGCGCACATCATAAGCCTCGTTCAGGTTGTCCACGCCAACCACGCGGTGGCCCTCGTCCAGGAGAAATTCGGCGACACGGGCGGCGATAAAGCCCGCCACGCCTGTGACCAGGTAGGTAGACATGTCTCTCAAGTCTCCAAAAGGCTTGTGGTGCTCTTTCACCAGGCGGGTCAAAATCGTTTGCCTGGCTCTATGGAGCGTAAAAGGGCCTCTCTAAGTCAATCTTTCCCGCGGAGGGTTTGCGCCTCATCCTGTTGGCGCGGGCAAGGCCATTATAACACGCGTGGCAGACCACCTCGTTTTCACTCGAAATGGGCATGTGACTCCTCCCAACTTACAAGATTCCAGGTTGGGCGTCTCTGTGAAGCCCGTTCAATAGAGATATAAGGGGGACAGGTTTAGCGCCGGATGAAGGCACTAGGAACTTTGTGCCTCGGCACCTTTATGGGTGCGGGTGACCAGGGCCTGTTGCACCTGGTGCAGGTGCATCTGATCGTGGTTGGCCATGAAATTCACCAGTTCCTGCACCTGAGTGGGGCCAAAGATAGCATGGCGCACGTGGCGGCTCCAGTCGGCGGGGCTCAGCCGTTCCAACAACTGTAAAGTGCGCAGGCGCGCCTGGCTGAAGCGCTGCAAGGCCTGCCGCCCATCCTGCTGCCAATACTGGCGTTCCTCCGCCCAGCGGTCGCTATCCACGCCAGGCAAGAAGGGATTGGGCTCTGCCAGGATGCGCTGCAGGCGCGGCAGGTTCACTTCGATCTCGACATCGCGCAAATGGCACATAATTTCGGCTGGCGACCAGGCCTCGGCCTGGGGGCGGGTCTTCCAGGCCGTCTTTCCCAGGGGACGGGTCAAGGTGTGCAGGGCAGCCGGTGTGGCGCGCAGGATTGCCAACAGGGCTGCGGGTTGGTTATAAGTCGGCTGAGTGGA
>JBBILY010000014.1:0-17864 GCA_037444705.1 Chloroflexota bacterium
AACCCGGAAACATGCTGGCTGACCCCCAGGCGCACGCTCATCAGGCCCATCAACAGCCCGGCTAAAACGCCTGCGACCACCGCCACCAGCACGCCCAGCCAGAGCGAACCGCTGGCTTTAGCCACGGCAAAGCCCACGAAAGCCCCAAAAAACATGGTGCCCTCGATGCCCAAGTTCAAAATGCCCGCCCGTTCGGCAAAAAGTTCCCCCAAGGTGCCAAAGATCAGCGGGGTGGCAACTCGCAGTGTTGCAGCCATGAGACCTACCAGGAAATCTTCCATAAGCCCTCACTTAGCCTTCGTCTGCCTTCAACCAGCGGATGCGGTAGTTTTGCAGGACGAAAGCGCCTAGCGTGACCAATAACAAAACCGCCTGCACCACGTCGCCCAGGTACGCCGGCACACCCAGGGCGCGGCTCACCGACTGCCCGCCGGTGCTCAATAGCCCAACAAATAGCGCTGCCAACCCCACGCCCAGGGGGTTCAGGCCGCCCAGCATGGCGATTACAATGCCGGTGTAGCCATAACCAGGGGAGATGGCGTCTATTAGATGAAAGTGAATCCCGGCCACCTCACCCACCCCAGCCAGGCCGGCGATGCCTCCGCTGATCAGCGCCGCGATCAACAGGGTGCGCTCGACTTTGACCCCCGCAAAACGCGCCGCTTCCATGCCCAGGCCGGTGGCGCGCATCTTCAAGCCAAAAGTGGTGCGGGCGAGCACAAACCACAACGCGCCGATGGTCAGCAGGCCGACCACAAAGCCCAAATGCAAGCGGGCGCGTGGCAGCAGTTTGGGTAACATGCTGCTGGCGGCGATTTCCGGAGATTGTGGCCAGCCCGAGACGGGATCCCGCCATGGGCCGTTGAGCAGATAACTCACAATGAAGAGGATGACCGAGTTTAACAACAAGGTGGTCACCACCTCGTCCACGGCCAGTTTCACTTTGAGCAAGGCTGGGGGCAAAGCCCACAACACCCCAGCCATAAAACCCCCAATCAACATGATGGGGACAGCCAGGACAGGATGAAGGTCGCCCAACAGCGTCCCCAGCCAGGCGGCAGCAATCGCTCCGGCGTAGAGTTGTCCTTCGGCGCCGATGTTCCAGTATCCAGCGGAGAAGGCAAAGGTCACCGCGGCCCCGCTCAACAGTAAGGGGGTAGAATTAACCAGGACCTCGATGGCGCTGACGCGGCGGGAGAGCGGCGCCAGCAAAAAGTAGTAATAAGCCTCTAGCGGGTTGGCTCTGGCCAGAATCACCAGGATGAGGGTGAGGGTAAAGGTGATCAGGGCCGCGATCAGCGGGATGAGGGGACGTACCCACAGCGGGGCCGGGGCGCGCTCGATGGTTAATCGTTTCACCTCCCACCTCCATCCCCAGGTTTCCATGAGCCAGCCATCATCATCCCCAGTTGTTCCAGGGTGGCTTCTTCAACCGCCAATTCGCCGACTATTCTGCCTTCATACATCACGGCGATGCGGTCAGATAGCTCCAGCACCTCATCTAAATCTTCGGAGATTAACAGCACGGCCACGCCACGGTTGCGCTGCTCCAGGAGTTTGCCGCGCACATATTCGGTGGCGCTAATATCCAGGCCGCGTGTCGGCTGCGCGGCGACAATGACCCAGGGCTGGCTGGCGAGCACGCGCGCCAGGATCACCTTTTGAATATTGCCGCCGGACAGGGTGCGCATACGGTCACCAGGTGTGGCTTTGATTGCATATTCGCGGATGAGTTGCTCGCCAAAGCGGCGCACGCGTTGATGATCCAACAACCCGTAATAGGTGAATTGATCCAGCCTCTCCATGACCATATTTTCAGCCACACTCAACTCTCCAAGGATAGCCTGGTGGCGGTCTTCAGGGATGCGCCCCACCCCAGCCGCCAGAAAGTGGGTGGGGTCGCCACCGCTCAGATCCCGACCGCGCACGAGGATTTGCCCGCTAGTGGGTTTGAGGGTGCCGAATAACACTTCAGCCAGTTCTGTCTGGCCATTGCCCGAAACGCCGGCGATGCCCAGGATTTCGCCGGCACGCACCTCGAGCGAAACCTCCTTGAGAGCCGGCAAACCCTTTTTGTCCAAGGCGCTCACCTGCCTCAAAGCCAGATACACCTCTCCCTGTGGGCGCTCTCGTTTGCGCGCCATATCCACCAGGCTTTGCCCCATCATCATCCGCGCCAGTTCAGAGGGGGTGGTGCTACTTTTCTCCACCGTCCCAATTACCCGGCCCTGGCGCAGCACAGTGATGCGGTCACAAATTGCCATGACCTCATTGAGTTTATGGCTGATGAAGATGACCGAAAGTCCGGCCTCCCGCAGACGTACCAGGCTCTCGAAGAGCACGCTCACTTCTTGTGGGGTCAAGACAGAGGTTGGCTCGTCCAGGATCAACACGCGCGCGTTGCGGTACAAAGCCTTGAGGATCTCGACCCGCTGGCGTTCCCCCACAGAGAGATGGCGCACCAGGGCTTCGGGGTTGATTTCGATGCCGAGGCGAGCGGCAGCCTGGGCTACTTTCTGACGCGCCAGGAGCGGGTCAAAACGTAAGCCTTGGGTATATCCTAAGACCACATTTTCAGCCGCGCTCAGGGGTGGCACCAGGGTGAAATGCTGCGAGACCATGCCGATCCCCAGGGCGATGGCGTCCCGCGGCGAAGTGATGCGCACGGCGCGCTCGTCTACGAAGATTTCTCCCTGATCGGCATGGTACAGCCCATAGAGAATGCGCATTAAAGTGGTTTTGCCAGCTCCGTTTTCTCCCAAAAGGGCGTGGATTTCCCCCTTTTCCAGGGAGAAGTCAATATGGTCGTTGGCCAATACGCTTCCAAAGCGCTTGGTAATACCGCTCATTCGAATGATAGGCATTGCTTATCCTTCTACCGATCTACTCATCTACCTCTCGGATTCAAGGGTGTTGGCGAAGCAGGGCAACCGCTGGCAGTGGCCCTGCTTGCCTTCTGCCTGCCCTCCGCTTGGGGAAGGGACCAGGCGCCTGCCCTTCTCAACCGGGGTGGAGTGGTTGGCCAAGGGCTGAGGAAAAGCAGGCGCCTTGTATCTACCTTAATTGACTGCCTCGGGTTGTTTCTCATTGATGTCGACGCGGAAGAGACCTTCCTTAATCTGTTGCTCGCGCTGGCGCACTTTCTGCACTAGATCGGGCGGGAGTTTGGCTTCAGTGGCGTGGAAGGGCGCCAGAGAAGCGCCGCCCTTGGCAACCATACTGAAGTCCTTGAGGTCTTGAGCGGTGAACGCCCCCGCCTGAACCTGGTTGATGACGTATTCAACCGTAGGGGTCATGTTCCATACCGGACTGCTCACCACCAAATCTGGGGCTAACTCGTTCTGATCGCTCATGTTGCCAAAAGCCCACAAACCCTTTTCCTTAGCAGCCTCGATCACCCCAAAGCGCTCGGCGTAGAGCACATCGGCCCCAGCGTCAATTTGGGCCAAGGCAGCCTCTTTGGCGGCCGCCGGATCGAACCAGGAGTTAATAAAGGTCACCAGGACTTTGGCGTTAGGATTAACCTCCTTCGCCCCAGCGATGAAAGCGTTGATCAGGCGGTTGACCTCAGGCACCGGATAACCTCCAACCACGCCAATAGTGTTGGTCTTGGTTAGCCCCCCCGCCAGCATGCCGCACAGATAAGCCGGCTCGTGGATCCAGTTATCGAAAACGGAGAAGTTGGGGTCTGAGGGGCCCAGGCCAGAGCCAAAAGCGAAGGCAATCTTGGGATAATCGGCTGCCACGCGGCGAACGGCCTCCTCGTTGCCAAAAGCATCGCCAAAGATAATATCAGGCTTCTTTTGCTCAGCCACCTCGCGCAAGACGCGCTCCATATCGCCGGCGTAGCCGATGTTATCCGTATATTCATACTCAATTTTCCCTTCGGCTTCGGCCTTGAGCAACGCTGAGTGGATCACCCCATCCCAGGGCTCTTCGATGGGGGTGGCAAACGCCCCAAATACCAGCAATTTTTTCGGCCCGGCCTCAGGCGAGGGGGTGGGGGTTGGCTGCGCCCGACAGGCACTTGCCAGGCTCGCCACCAGGATTAGCACGAATAAGACATATAAAGTAGACCGCCGATACATTTCTTCCTCCTTCTTGGAAACCAAACAGTTTATCGAAATACCCGCATATGGAACGTGAGGCTATGCACCACCTCCTTTCGTTATTTGGCGCGCTTCGAGGGCTTCAATCACGCTTTCGGCTGAGATGGGGATCTCGAAAACCTCCAGGCCAATGGCATCCGCCAGTGCGTTGGCGATGGCCGCAGGGATGGCTACGATCCCGTGTTCTCCCAGGCCGCGCGCCCCGAAGGGGCCACTGGCATCTTCGGTCTCGATGAAGATCACCTCCAGTTCGGGGGTGTCCACCGAGAGAGGGATGCGATAGTCAACCAGGCTGGGGTTAAGGATGCGTCCCTTGGGGTCAAAATGGATCTTCTCCAACAGCGCCGCTCCCAGCGCCTGCACCATGGCGCCTTCCACCTGGCTGCGCGCCGCGCTGGGGTTGATGATGCGGCCGGCATCTATGGCGGTGATCAGGCGCAGCACGTGAATTTGACCGCTATCCAGGTCCACCTCGATTTCAGCCCCCTGGCTGCCAAAGGTCCAACTGGCTGCCAGGTTACCCTGGCCGGTTTCAGGGTTGGGGTAGGTGAGCCCCTGAGGGATGAAAGAGCCTCGCCCAATGATGGGCGGGTTGACCCCTGAGCCGTCCGGGCGACGATAGCCGGTGGCGAAAGCGCTGTATGGCAGACCGTGTTCGGGGAAGAGGCGCGGATACACTTTGCCATCTCTGGTTTCCAGATCTTCCGCTGGAACGCACAACGCCTCTGAGGCGGCCTGTTTGAGTTGTTGCAGGGCGTCGGCAGCCGCCATGCGCACGGCATTGCCCACAGCCCAGGTGGTGTGGCTGGCGACCGTTTGCCATTCGTGCGGCGAGAAGTCGGTATCCACCAGGGGGACATAACGCACCTTCTCCAGCGGCAGGGACAGAGCTTCGGCGGCAATCTGGCTGAGCACGGTGTTTGCGCCCTGTCCAATTTCTACCGCGCCGGTGTAAAGCGTCACCGAACCATCGTCATTGAAGCGGATGATCGCCCCGCTTTGGGCGTTGCTGCGCATCACCGGAGACTTCATGAAACAAGCCACCCCCTGCCCGCGCACTCGTCGCGGCGAAGAAGGCGGGGCTTTTGGGCCCAACCTTTCGGCCACGGCCTGTAAGCAGCGATCGGGATGGCCGTGGTAGGTTTGCATGGTCTGCCCCAGGGCGTTGACCTTACCCGGCCCCAGCAAATTCTTCAAGCGCAACGCCACTGGGTCCATCCCCAGGCGGCGGGCGATCAGATCCATCTGTCGCTCGACCATCCAGTGCACCTCCGGATGGCCATAGCCGCGGTAGGCCCCGGTGGGGGGTGTGTTGGTGTAAACGCAGTGAGAGTCGATTTTCAGATGGGGAATGGCGTAGGGTCCCGTGGCGTTATGCCCTCCCCCCTGGGAGATCCACACAGCATAATCGGCATAGCCGCCACAGCCGAAATATAGATCGGCCTCTTCAGCCAGCAACATCCCCTGCGCGTCAACTGCCATTTTGATCCTGCCCCAGGCGCCGCGCCCCACGACCGTGCCGTAAAACATCTCTTCCCGTGTGAGCAGCAACTGCACCACCGTGCCGGGCACGGCGCGGGCGACGATGGCCAGTAAAGGCTCGATGGTCACATCCGATTTACCACCGAAACCGCCACCCACATAAGGCACCACCACGCGCACCCTGGCCGGTGAGAGGTTGAACATATAAGCCAGCGTCTCGCGCACGAAAAACGGGGCTTGCGAACTGGTCCAGACGCTCAGGGAATCGCCCTCCCACATAGCCCAGGCGCAGTGCGGTTCTAACTGCACGTGAGCGATCCAGGGCAGCCAATATTCGCTCTCCACCACCAGATGGGCGTTTGCAAAAGCCGCCTCGACCTGGCCGCGGCGCAGCCAGTAATGATGGGCGACATTGCTGCCTGGGATGGGGTGAATCTGAGGGTCGTGGGGATACTCGCCCAGGTTCTCATGGATAAGAGGCGCTCCCGCGGCGATGGCATCTCGCGGGTGGAGCAGCGCCGGCAGAGGCTCGTATTCCACCTGGATTAACGGCAGCGCCGCCTCGGCGGCTTCTATCGTATCAGCCACGACCACGGCCAGCGGCTCGCCCCAATAGCGCACCTTTCGATGGGCGATCGGGTGATGATCGCGGATGGCATGTCCGATTTGTGCGGGATAATCGTCGCTGGTGACCACTGCTTTTACCCCCGGCGCTGCCCGCGCCCGGCTGACATCCAGACGGCGAATGTAAGCGTGCGCCTCAGAAGAGCGCAATACCCTGGCGTGTAAGACACGCCCCAGACTGAGATCGGCCGCAAAGCGCGCCTGGCCGCTGACTTTCTCCCATCCATCAACCCTTTGCTCGTTCTGCCCTACCACTTTACCCATGAGTCAAACCCTCCGGCATGTCCTGCCTTAAACCAAATGTTTAAATTGAGTTAAATCTACCAATCTGCCATGGCTGATGGTGTGCATGGGGGCAGCGTGGTGGCGCAGGGCTTCTAAGACGTTAGGCGCGTTCAGCACCACTAAATGCGCCGTGACCCCAGGGCGCAGCCCATAATCCTTGAGTCCGATGGCTTGGGCCGCTTTAAGGGTGATCATGTCATAGAGCGTCTCCATATCGGCTGAGGTGGTCATCCATAGCAGGTGCGAGGCCAGGAAAGCTACCTCCAGCATGTTGTTGCGGCCATAGGGATAATAGGCATCCGAGATGTCGTCCTGCCCCAAACACACCAAAACACCTTCTTCCAGGAGTTCACCCACGCGCGCATGCAGAGGCCCGGTGTGCGGGTCGCTCACCACGCCCATGGCGGCCTTCTTCAGCAGGGCAGCCACCTTTTGCAGGTAGGGCTTGGGATAGAGCGCCATGGCGCGGGCATGGTGCGCCAACACCCGCCCCTGCCAGCCACGCCGCAGCGCCTCCACCGCCATCTCTTCCAGCGAGCGCAGGCCGGGATCGCCGGCGTCATCCACCAGCATCGAAACAGGTTTGTCAAATTCCAGGGCAATATCAAAGATTTGGCGCACATGTTGGGCGATGTCGGCCTGGGTGTATTCGATCCAGGGGATGCCCCCGACCACGTCCGCGCCGAGCGCCATGGCCTGGCGCATCAGATCGGCCGCGCCTGGCTCGCGCACAATGCCATCTTGAGCAAAAGCCACCACCTGGATATCTACAATGCCCCGAAATTCCTGGCGGGCGCGCAACAGGGCTTTGACCCCTTCCAGGCGGGCCTTGGTGTCCACATCCGCGAAGGCGCGCAGATGGGTGCAGCCATAAAGAGCCGCCTGGGCTACGGCGCGACGTACATTTTCAATGATCCAGGACTCGGCATACTTTTCTTTCACCCGCGCCGCCAGTTCGATGGCCGTCATGGCTTTGCCCATCTCGGCCCCATGGTAATCTCGCAGTGCCTCCTCATCCATCATCTGCAGGGTATATACCTTGCACAGGTGCAGGTGCGGGTTGACGAAGGATTCGGTGACCAGGTTCCCCCCAGCGTCAATTTCCACCTCGGCAGCGCCGTCTATCTTCTCGGCAATGGCCGCGATTTTGCCGTTGGCAATGGCAATGCTCACTTTACCCTGGACAACGCCTGGCGGCGGGCGTCGCAATTGGGCGTTTTTAATCAGGATGTCATACATTTCTACCTCTCGACAGACCACTGTGGTTGAGGAAAGCGCGCGACAGCGCCTCCATGAAGGCTTGAGCGACCTTTTGCCGCCCCCCCTCGATATTCAATTTCATCGCCTCCCGCGCTCCCTGGACATCACCCTTCTGGATGCATTCCAGAATTCGCAAATGTTGCTCACAGGTTGCCCGCAGACGATCCACATTGGTGATATCCGTCATGCGGATGAAGTGCAAGCGTTCATTGGCGCTGCGCAAAAAACTTAGAAGGACTCGATTTCCGGTGCACTCGGCCAGCGCCTCGTGAAAGGCTTCATCCTTCTCAGCGAAGTCAGCCAAAACCTGAGGCGTATCCTGCAATGCCCGTTGCCAGACGCGGTACAACTCGGTCCACCGCTCTGCGGGCATGCCATGCGTAGCGAGCCATTCTACGACATAGGTCTCCAGCGCCAGGCGGACGTCGTAGAGTTGGTGAATTTCCTCCATATCCGGTTGCCTCACCGTGTAGCCACGATATGGCTCCTTCGTCACCAATCCGTTCTCCACCAGCATTTGCAGCGTCTCGCGAATCGGGCTGCGGCTTACCCCGAACTCCTCACACAGTTCTTCCTCAATAAAGCGATGCCCGGGAGGATATTCCCAGCAGATGATGCGCTCTTTCAGGACGGTGAAGATTTCAGCGCTTAGCGGAGAGGCTTTTCGACTTTTCACGCTCGCTCCTTATGAGTTCAGCGCAGGCACGCAACCTGGTTAGGCGGCAGGCCAGATGCCGTGGTTTCACGCTACCAATCCGGCGTCTTGCATGGCCAGATACACCTTCTCGGAGGTGAAGGGTGGGTCGGAAATGCGAACGCCGATAGCGTCATAGATGGCGTTGGCGATGGCTGGGATGGTGGGCACCATGGCGTGTTCGCCGATACCGCGCGCTCCCCAAGGCCCATCGTCCTGAGGCACCTCCACGATAATGGTCTCGATCTCAGTGGGAACATCGGCACTGGTGGCGATGCGATAATCCACCAGGCTGGCGTTTTGGGGCAGCCCTTCTTTGAGTTCCAGGCGTTCAAAGAGGGCCGTGCTGATACCCTGCACCATGCCCCCCTCCATCTGGGCTCTCACCGCTTCGGGGTTAATCGCCCGCCCGACATCGAAAGCGGCCACACCCCGCAGCACCGTCACCCGTCCGGTGTCCATGTCCACCTCGACCTCCACCGCCTGGGCGCCGGTGGTGTAATGCACCACCGCTCGTTCTCCCTGGCCGGTTTCCGCATCCAGGCCGGTGACGTAGGTGGGCATGAAACTCCCTCGACCAACGATTGGGCCGCCCATCCAGCCCTTGCCATCGGGCCGCGGCAGGCCGTAGATCACCAGATCTTTCAGGGAAAGGGACTCTTCGCTCTTATATGAGATGACGTTGCCATTGACGATATCCAGGTCTTCGGGGTTTTCGTTCCAGGCCTGAGCCACTAATTCCAGGATCTGCTTGCGCGCATCGCCGGCGGCAGCGGCAATGGCGTTGCCCATGCTCCAGGTGATGCGGCTGGCGACCGTTTGCCATTCATAGGGGCTATATTTGGTATCCACCGGCCCAGCCACTCGCACCCACTCGACCGGCACCCCCAGGGCTGCCGCAGCCATCTGCGCCGCCACGGTGAAGGCTCCCTGACCAATCTCCTGGCCTCCCACCTCCACAATCACTTTACCATCTTCGGTCAACTTGACCACAGCGCTCGAGCCAGCGTTAGGAGGCATGGCCGGCGCCTTCCACATGGCGGCAATCCCTTTGCCTCGGCGCTTATTGGGCGCGCTGGGGGGAGATTTGTGCCCCCAGTCAATGGCCTGGGCCACTTTTTCGATGCACTCGAGCAAGCCTGTCTTGTGCATCTTACCCCCGGTCACCAGGATGCTGTTTTCTTTCAAGCAGTTGATGCGCCGAAATTCAAGCGGGTCCATCCCGATTTCGTGGGCTAATTCGTCCATGCACTGCTCGATGCCGGCATGTATCTCCGGATGGCCAAAGCCGCGCATCGGCCCGCCCACCGGGTGGTTGGTGTAGACGCAATAACTGTCCGTCTTGACATTGGGAATCTCATAAGGTCCGCTGCTGCTATAGCCGGCGGCGCGGGTGACGTTCACCCCATACTCGGTATAAGCCCCGCCGTCCCAATAAAAGCGATTTTCCATGGCCAACAGTTTACCGTTCTTATCGCAGCCCAATTTAATATGCAGCACCACCCCCTGTCTCACGAAGGCGGTGTGGAATTCCTCCTCACGCGTCAGGCGCAACTTTACCGGGTGGCCCGGCACCTTGGTGGCAATAGCCACCGCCAGCGCCTCCATGGTCACCCCGGCTTTGCACCCAAACCCGCCACCCACGTAGGGGGCGATCACCTGCACATCGCTTTGCGACTTGCCTAAAGCCATGGCAATCAGGTTGCGCTGGGCGAAGGGCGATTGGGAACTATCCCACAGGGTCACCCGACCGTTCTCATCTACCTTGGCAATGGCAATGTGCGTCTCAAGCGGGACATGCTGAACATGAGGGATGCGGTAGACGCGTTCGACAATGGCGGCGCAATCCTTCCAGGCCGCCTCCACATCCCCTTTGCGAATCTTAAAATGATTAGAGATATTCGTCCCTGGTTTCGGGAATATAAATGGCGCCACCTTGTACTGCCCCAGGTTGGGGTGAAGCAGGGGTGCCTCGGGGCTGGCTCCATATTCGGGGTCGAAAACCCCAGGCAAGGGTTCGTACTCAACTTCGATCAGATCCAGGGCTTTCTCGGCGATCTCCTCACTGATGGCCGCCACGCCGGCGACAGGATCGCCCACATAGCGCACGCGCTCGCGGCAGAATATGTGGCGATCTTGCAGATAAAGCCCAATATAGCCGGGAAAATCCTCGCCGGTGACCACTGCCCTCACCCCCGGCAATTGGCGGGCTTTGCTGACATCAATCCTTTTAATCAAGGCATGCGGCCGCGGGCTGCGTTTGATGCGGGCATGCAACAGGCCCGGCCCATACTGGATGTCGTCTGCAAAAACGGCGGCACCGGTGACCTTATCATACGCATCTACGCGTGGCACGCTCTCCCCAATGGGAGAGGGCATCGTCTTGGGTTGTGTTTTTTGCATAATCATAGGCCTCTCCGTTCGTCCAAATCAGGCAGGCACTAGACTTTGGCTACAGGCGCTTAGCTCTGGATTTGAGCCGCCTCCCGCACCGCATCGAAGATGCGCAGGTAACCGGTACAACGGCACAGGTTGCCCACCAGCGCTTCCTTTATATCTTCCAGGCTGGGGGTGGGATTGCGGTTGAGCAAGGCCCGCGCCGAAATGATGACCCCCGCAGTGCAGAAGCCGCATTGCACGCCGCTATGGGCGATGAGCGCCTTCTGCAGCGGATCGAGCATGCCATCCTTCGCCAGGCCCTCGATGGTGGTCACCTGCAGGCCATTGCACTCCACCGCCAGCACCATACAACTGTTCACTGGCTCACCGTTAAGCATCACGGTGCACGCCCCACACTCGCCGGCCATGCAACCGTTTTTCGTGCCGGTCAGGGCCAGTTTCTCGCGCAACAGTTGCAAGAGGGTCATATTCGCGGGGACGTCCACTTGCTGATAGTCCCCATTGATGGTTAGTGTAATGCGATGGATACCCATGGTTTGCTTCCTTTCTTTGGGAGGTTACGTCCCTTGAAGCGCCTCCCACACGCTGGTCAAAGCCTTCAAGGTCAGGTTTCTCACCATCGCCCGGCGATAGCGAGCGCTGGCGCGCACATCGTCAATCGGCGAGCAAGCCTCCTGTGCCAGGCGCGCCGCTTCGCCCAGGGTCTCCGCGGTGATGGGGTGATTTGCCAGGTAGTCCTCAGCGGCAAGTGGCACTAAGGGCGTGGGAGCCACAGCAGCCAGAGCCAGGCGAAAGCGATAGCCAGAAGGCAGGTCGGCCTGCGGATACCCCAAAACTGTGACGCCCACGATGGCCAGATCGCTCATTTGATTGCGCCCTAATTTGATGTAAGTGCCCACGCATCCTTGGGGCGGAGGCGGGAAGTGAAAGGCTGTGACCACGTCGCCGGGCTTGAGGCGGGTTTTCCCAGGGCCAAGGAAGAAAGTGGAGAGCGGCTCCCAGCGGAAGCCGTCCACGCCATGCACGCGCAACTCCCCCCCTAGAACCAGGCAAGCCCCAATGGTATCGCCTGCGGGCGAGGCGTTACACAGGTTGCCAACGATGGTCGCCCGCGTGCGCAACTGGTAACTGGCCACTGTGCGGCAGGCTTCAGCCAGGAGGGGATAGTGCTGGCGCACTTCTGGGCTGGCGATGACGCGGTTCATATTCACCGCTGCGCCAATGCTCAAGCCGCTTTGAGGCTCAAAGGTCAGGTCGTCGGTTCCATCCAGGCCTTTGACGTCTACCAGATATTTCTCCCTCCAGAAGCCATCGCGCATGCGGACAAAGACATCGGTGCCCCCCAGGAAAGGGCGCGCCTCGCCGGGGTGTTCTGCCAGAAAGCGGCTGGCCTCGCTCAGGCTCAGGGGTTTGATATAGTCAAATTCGGGTAGTCCTGAGAGGGCGGTGATCATCATCAAATCTCCTGTTCCATTGCCATGAGGTGACCTCTCCCTGCGAAAGAGAGATCCAACCTCCTGGGGGCGGGTTTCACCATCCGCCCCCAGGAGATGGCTTCCCTTGGGGGAGACAAACCCTCAGGTTGGCTTTTAAACTTCCAATTCCAGTTTCTCGATGGGCAGTTCTTCGAATTCTTTGTCAATGTGGCGGGCGGGGAAGAACATGAAGATCAGGTTGAGCAAGATGCCTACCACAGCCGAGGTGGCAATGGAGGGCAACTGCCAGTCAATTGGGCCGAGTTTGAAGGGGATCATGCCCCCTTCAAAGCCGATGGCGCCACCGATGCCGATCACCAGGACAGTGGCGATCACGGCCAGTTTGCGTGGGTCGAACATGTTCACCTTGCGGGCGATCTGCAGGGCGATCCCCTGAGCGCCAATGACGCCGAAGAGGTAAATCGCCAGGCCTCCGGTCACGGCTACGGGCAAAGTGCCCACCAGCGCCGCCAGTTTGCCAATGAAACCCAGCAACATGGCGATCACACCCGCAGTGATCAGAGCTGGCCCCGAGTAGTTACGCGTGATTGCCATGAGCGAGTTGTTCTCACCGTAGTTGGTGCCGGCGCATCCACCCAGCAGACCGTTGATGCTATCGCCCAGGCCATCGCAAATCAGGTTGATGCCCAAAAAGCGGCTGAGTTTCAGCGGTGGCCGCCCCAACTCAGCGGCTAACTGGTCCACGTACAGGCTGATCTGATACAGGTGAGCCGTGCTTTCGGGGATGGTGGCGATGGCGATGGGGGCAATGGCCAGGACGGCGCTACCCCAGAAGACCGGCAGGGTGAAATTGGGCACGCGCACCCAGGCCGCCTCAGCCACAGGGGTGAAGTCCACCAGGCCCAGGGGGATGGACACCAGGTAGCCCACGATGGCGCCTAACAGGATGGGAATCATGCCGATGAAGCCGCGCCCTCGTAAGTAGACTGAGAACACAATGGTGACCACCAGGGTGATCAACGCTACACCCCAGTGGGCGGAAGCCATGCTCAGGGCGGCGTATGCCAGGGCAATGCCGATCACTGTCGCCACCGAACCGGTCACTTCGGCGGGCAGAATCTTGTCTATAGTCTCCTTCCCGATGTAGCGAATCAACAAGCCCACCAGGATGTTGACCAAGCCGGTCATCATAATGCCCCCCTGGGCGACGCGAATGCGCATGATGGGGTCATCAATGTTGTAAATATTGGTCACCGTAATGGCCACTACCGGAGCAATGTAGGAGAAACTGGAGCCGTAATACAGGGGGATGTAGGATTTCGTCAGGCGCGAGGAGACCAGCAAAGCCACAATGGTGGCTAATCCAGAGGCAAACAGGGTGACCCCAACATCGAAGTGGGTCAGGATGGCGACCAACACTGTGGCTGGGAACATGGTCAGCACATGTTGGAATGCCAGGCCAACCATGGCACCGAAGGGCGGGGCGTCGTTGGGCAAATACCCAATATATTTCTTCTCGGCGACTGCAACTGTAGTCATGTTTCAACTCCTTGGAATGAGCAGTTGGTATCTACAGGTTTTATCTACGCTTATGCTTATCTTGATACCCCTCTGCGTGCCCCTAGGAAGGGGTGGAGGAAGAGGAAGCCAGGGGGTAAATGGCGGACAAGACCGTGAGCGTTTGCTGGGGTTTCAACAGGCGGCGCATTCACCTCCTTTTCTCTGCTCTTGCACAGGAGGACATGCAGGCAGGGTTCAATTGCCTCTGTATAACCAGGGGAAGTAATTGCTATCAAAAGGCCGGGTTCAGAATGGCTGTTCAAATCTCGAGCAAAAGGTAAATCCTGATCAATGATGCGGACCTTGCGAGATTGAGCGATCTTGTCTTTATATTCTGAACGACACCGTTATAAACTACTCTAGATCGGGATAAGGAAGTTGATAACTATTCAAACCTAGGCTATTTTTCCTCACCCCTGCTGGGGGGAGGAGCAGTTTTCCAGACGAGGTTGCTTCCATGATTTATGGAAGGGTCAGTACAAATAGTTGTATAAATTGTATACTATTATGTATACATTATTGGATAAACATAATAGTGATTCAACTGACAAATATCACATCCGACAATGACTTATGTCATATTATACCAGCCTGGCAAATCTGGCAAGAGGGCGCGCGTTAAAAACCAGCGGGCAAAGTTTCAGCGCCATGCTCTGATGAGGTCCACACCTGGAGCCCTATCGCGCCCTGCCGGGTAGGACAACCAGTTATCCGCCTTGCCCTTATCAGGCAGGCGGGTTGATCTGCCTTTATCTTCACCTCGGCACTCGTCACCCGGGGTGGAGAGGGACAGGCACGTGGCACTTTTCCCCCGAGGCCTGGGGTATAATTTCATTGTGCGCTATACCACCCTGTTTTTCGACCTGGATGATACCCTATACCCTGCTCAAAACGGCGTGTGGGCAGCCATTCGCGAGCGGATGAATGCCTACATGTTGGAGAAGTTGCATTTGCCGCTGCAACAGGTTCACGAGTTGCGTCGCCAGTTTTACGAACTCTATGGCACCACCCTGCGCGGCCTTCAGGTGCACTATCAAGTGGATCCGTATGACTTTCTGGCGTATGTGCACGATTTGCCGATCCATCAAATGGTCAAGGCGGACGCCTCCCTGCGTGTTCTGCTCTTGCAATTACCTCAGCGCAAATTCATTTTCACCAATTCCGACGCCGCCCACGCCGGGCGGGTTTTATCCGCCTTGGGATTGAGTGACTGCTTTGAGGGCATCATTGATTTACGCGCCCTGGATTTCCATTGTAAGCCTGAACCTGTGGCTTATCAGCGTGCCCTGGAACTGAGCGGTGAAAAGGATGCCCTGCGCTGTGTTTACCTGGACGACTCGCCGCGCAATCTGGCCCCGGCGCGCTGGTTGGGCATGTGCACCATCCTGGTGGGGGATCGTGCTGACGAGGTTGCTGGCTCTACCCTTCCACATTGTTATCGCATCCCTCGCCCGCATGACTTGCTTCAGGTGTTACCAGAGTTGCTCGAGGGATGAGAGAGGCTTTTAGTCCCCCTGTTGGTTTCTCCGATCACCATTGTACGGATAGAAAATACGGTTACGGTACAAAAATGGATTATGAGAAGATCGCCCTGGTGGTTTGTCTGACCCTGTTCATTGTAGTGGGGGTCAACGCCGCCATTTACGCTATGCTGCGGGGCGGCAGCACCCTGAGCCAGATCGAAATTCTGCGTCGCGCCGGGCAGCGGGCCAGGCAGCCCTGGAAGCCCGAGGATGATGCCCTGGATGAACTGGCGCGCCGTGTGGCAGAGTTACAGAAGGGGAAAGGTGGCGAAGAGGGCGAGCATGAATAAAGTCATCTCACTGGAAAAGGCAGCTGAACTGGTGCCCTCGGGCTGCACCCTGGCCCTGGGGGGCATGACCCTCTATCGCCGGCCGATGGCTTTTGTGCGCACCTTATTGCGCCGCTATGGGCAATGTGGCGAACCTAAAGATTTGACCCTGCTGGCTTTTACCGCCGACCTGGAGAGCGATCTGTTGGTGGGGGCGGGTATGGTGGCCAGGACGCGCACCTGCTATTTCGGCCTGGAAGTCTTCGGCCTGGCACCCATGTTCACCTACCGTGCCAACCATGGCGAAATTGAGATCATCGAAGAGACCGAGGCCAGCCTGGCCTTTGGCTTACGCGCCAGGATGGCACGCGTGGGGTTTATGCCCGGGCGCGCTTGGTTGGGCACCGATTTACCCAAACTGCGCCCGGACGTGCGCACCATCATAGACCCCTATAGCGGCGAAGAACTGATGGCATTCCCTGCCATCTGCCCAGATGTGGCGGTGATCCACGCCCTGCGCGCAGACCCCCATGGCAACGCCTTGATCGGGGGCAATCCGGGCATTGATGAAGAACTGTCGCTAACGGCTCAGGTGGTGATCGTCACCGCTGAAGAGATCGTCTCGCAGTTGGATAAAGCCGACCTGGTGGCGCCCTTTGTCCATTACGTCGCCCATGCCCCGCGGGGTGCGCACCCCACCTCCTGTCATCCGCTCTATCCTCTGGATGGGGAGGCGCTGTTAGCCTACACAGAGCAGGTGAGCGACCCGCAGACCTTCACCAGTTATCTACAGCGCTGGTTAGAGCAGCCGGGCGTGGCCTCTGACCTGGCGTGAGAGGCTTCACAGCGAGACATAAGCCCCCGTCTAAGTCGGCTTTTGCCACAGGCGGACACCGCGATAACGCTCGAAATAATCCTTGATGGCCGCTTCCATCTCTGTCAGGTCGTCCCAAAAAGTGCTGATCTGGGAGGCGTGGGCCGCCACGGCTTTTTGCCAGGCGCTCAGGGCCGTTTCAGGGAGGGGGAAATCCACCGCCTTCCAGCCTTGGGAAGTGAGTTGTTCCAGCCGCTCTGTCTCCTCCAGCACGTAGGGGAAGTCGGCATAGTACCACAAGCAGCGGCCCACTTGCTCCACCGCGGCGCGGGTCAGGCGATGGTCCACATGGTCGCCCAGCGCTAGTGGGCAGACCACCTCAGCCTCTGGAGGCAGCCCCTGTGCCAGCATTTGGCTCAATTGCTGGATCAGGTGCGCTTCGGAGGCGAGAGGCGCATTTCGGATCGCCTCAAATGAAGGATAGAGGAATTGCCCCTCAGCCCCACGGCGGTAAATACAGTCTGGGATGGGAAAATGGCGGGCGCTGGCGCCCATCTGGGCGCAAGAAGCCAGGTCTTCAGCGCGACGTATGCTCACGGCCTGCGCTCCGGTCTTCCAACGCTGGTGCAGAAACTCAGCCACCGGGGAGAAATCCTCCCCCGTGGGCTCACCTCCACAAATGGTCCAGATGCTGACCTTCAGACCGTCCTGAGCCTGTTGCCAGACCAAACCGCCGCAAGATAGGGCGACATCGTCGAAATGGGGGGAAATGTAAATCCAGTCCATGGGTATAATCCCTTCACCTCGCTCTGCCAGAAGTGTGCCTCTTTTGCAATTGTTGCCAGGCGCCCACGAAGGAATCCAGTTCGGTGCTGAATGTCAGCCAATCTGGCACCAGCAAGACCAGGCCGGTGGTATGCGGCGCAAACATCTGCGGCGCCAGGAAAAGGCGCAAGAAGACAAGCGGCAGGGGATAATGACTCAGTTCCAGCACCACTGCAGTTTGTCCGTAGAAAGGGGCAAGCAGACGCCGCTGTGCCCAACTGGCTTTTTCAGGAGGGAAGAGTTCGGAGAAGCCTGAAGGATGGGTGCTGAGCAGGCGGCGATAAGAGATATGCAGGCGTAGGAAGGGCGTGACCAGGCGCAGATGATCCCGCCTGGGCTGGACATAAGCCGCGCTGCGGCCCACGAAGGCCAACAGGGCAAAGCCCAGGCTCACCCCTGCCCCGGCCAGCAGCCACAGATCATCTTGATAAGCGATCAGATGGCTGCCCCAATACCCGGGCCAACCCCCTAGCCCCAACAACCGCGCCCCCCGCATTATTGTGGGGGGCCGCCGGGGGGGCGGGGCCCGGCGGGTGAGGCGGGGGGGGGTGGGGGCCCCCGCCGGTCGCAGGGTGGGGGGTGT
>JBBILY010000014.1:17874-29666 GCA_037444705.1 Chloroflexota bacterium
GACCCGCCGGTAGAGCAGGAGAGGGTAGCGCGCCCCAGCCTTACGCATCTTCATCTTTGTCCTCACAGGGGAGGGTGAACCAGAAGGTGCTGCCCTGCCCGAGCTGGCTCTCCACGCCAATTTCCCCGCCCATGCTTTCCACCAGGCCTTTAGCCAGGCTCAGACCCAGGCCCCAGCCGCTTTGCTCGCGCACGGCTGGCTCCTCCGAGCGGTAGAACGGCTCGAAGATATGTGGCTGATCCTCGGGGCGGATACCGCAGCCATTATCGCTCACCAACAAGCGCATGCTTTTCCCATGCGGGCGGACGCGCAGGTGAATCTCTCCGCCTGCAGGGGTGTATTTATTGGCATTGCTCAGCAGGATCATTAACACTTGCACCACCCGTTGTGGGTCGGCGTAAAGGCGAGGGGTATTCAGAATGGTGTGTACATGGACAGCTTGCTTTTTCGCCTGGAATTGACCTTTCAGATTTTGCAAGGCGGTTTCCAGAGCCTCCCCAATGGCGATAACGCCTGGGTTTAATTTGAGTTGGCCCATAGTCAGGCGCGACAGGTCAGAGAGATAGGAGACCAGGGCTGCCATCCGTTCCACATTGGCGCGGATAATGGACAGGAATTCGCGCTGCTGTTGGTTAACTAGCCCCACCGTCCCTTGGCGCAACAGGTCGGTGTATCCCATAATCGCCGTCATGGGGATGCGTAATTCGTGGGCAATAAAGGAGAGATAGGCGGTGTTGCTCTCCAGAATATGGGAGACTTCTTCGAGCAGTTGGCGCGCCTGATTCAGGATGGGGGTGGTTTCAGAGGGCGATGAGTCCTGTAACTTCGAGAGGGCTTGTTGCAAGGCTGCTAATCGGGTGGAAGGGCTATCCGGGTTCATGGGTTTCTTTTGAGGGTAGCAAAAAAGTCGCACAGGTCGCTGATGGGACAAGCCGGGCACTTAGGTTGGCGTGCCTGGCAGATCTCCCGCCCCAGGCGAATCAAGTTGAGGTGAGCCGCATAGTAAGTTTCAGGGGGGAGCAATTGAGCCAGGTGTTGATGCGCCTGCTCGGGGTTCATGCTCGCCGGGCGCAACCCCAGGCGGCCAGTGACGCGGTAGATATGGGTGTCCACCGGGAAAGCTGCTTTATCCAGGGAAAAGAGGAGTACGATGGCGGCGGTCTTCGGCCCCACCCCTTTGAATTTTCTGAGCCAGGCCTCGGCCTCTTGAGGTGGCAGGTCGTGGAGGAAGTCCAGGCTGAGTTCGCCCCTCAGGCGGGTAATCTCGTGTAAGAGGCTCTGGATGCGCGGCCCCTTCTGATTGGCCAGGCCGGCCGGGCGGATCGCCTGAATCACCTGCTCCACAGGCGCATCGCGCACTTCTTCCCAGGTGGGAAAGCGCCCTCGCAGAGCTTCGAAGGCACGATCGCGGTTGCCGTCGTTGGTGTTTTGGGAGAGGATGGTCGAAACCAGTTCATCCAGGGGTGGCAGAGGCTTGCGCCAGCGCGGATAGCCATAGAAGTCCAGCAGGCGTTGATGGACGGCAAAAGCGCGCTCGGGAAGGGTCATAGCGGTTGCCATGGGCAACATCACCTCCACCTGGGCGGTTTACATAAGCCTTAGAGAACTAAGCCAAAGCAAGGGCGCACCTCACCCACGACTATTTTGCGCCAGTTATACAGCGGCTTATGAGGGCCATAGTTGGCCAGCCCTTCCAGTTCCGAGGGAGAAAGCGCGCCCAACTGGCGCAAAATCTCCAGAGACACCGCGGCGCGGGCGCGCGCAGCCTGGTCGCCATCCGAGATCTTGATGGCGATGCCCAGCGCGCTAGAGCCGGAACCAAGCGCGCCGGGTAACAAACCCATGGCCTGATACCCCTCGGCCCCGCCCTTAGCTAGGATGCGCCCTGGGGCAGTCTGCATCAGGCGCGTGTCGAAGCGCTGCGGGCCAGCCACCATCTCCGGGTGAGCGCTCATGGCGGCAGTGATGACCTGGCAAGCCTGGGCGCGCTCAAGCGGCTGCACCCCGCCGCTTTGCGGATCGCACAGGCGGGCAAAAGCCAGGGCGGCGTGATACAGAGGCACGGCAAAGTTGGGAGCCGAGCAGCCATCGGTGCCTACCACTACCTGTTCAACAGGCAGAGCGCACATCTCGGCAAAGGTCTGCAAGATCAGGCGCTGGATGGGATGCTCAGGGTGGATGTAATTCTCTTTGGGCAGGTTGAGCATTTGAGCCAGGGCCAGCATGGCGCTGTGTTTGCCGGAACAATTATGGCGGTTGGGCGTGAGTTGCTCACCGCGCTGGCGCATGGCTTCGACGGTGGGTTGATGTTCCAGCGGGTGAACCCCACACAGCAGGTCAGCCTCCGCAATGCCGGCCTTGTCCTGCAGGCTGCGCACCACCAGCACATGCTCATCGGTGCCCGAATGCGAGGCGCACGCCAGGGCAATTTCTGCCAGGCTCAAATGGTATATTTCATGCCCTTTGCGTTCGATCAATGGCAGGGCTTGAAATGGCTTGGTGCTGGAGCGCAGATAGGTGACGGCGTATGGGTCGCCATAGGAAGCCAGCAACCGGCCATGGACATCAACCACGGCAAAAGCGCCAAAATGGATGGACTCGACGATCGTCCCCCGCGTGACTTCGACCAGGGGCTGATAAGGCGTTGCAGCGGTTGTGCGGGTCATAAGTGATCTTCGTCCTCTTCTAATATGATTTGCTCGGGCAGGCTCTCCTGACGATACTTGCGGGTGTAATAGTGATACAGGCCGGCGCGCAGGCGCTGGGTATATTGATCAATATATTTGGGAGGGAAGGTAATTTCAGAGAGCAAAGGCTTCACCAGGGTTTGTGTGGCCTCAGATGGGGCGTTCTCTTTAGCCAGCCGTTCCAGGCTTTTGTGGATGTTCTTCAGGTAGCGCAATTGGGCCCGCACATCCTCGGCGGTGGCGATTCCCCCCCGTCCGCTGATGATGAGATAGTCACGTGAGGCGGTCAAAAAGGCTTCCAGGGTTTCGATCCAAACCGGCAGGTCAGCCTGAGAGAGGAAAGGGGGCTGATTGGGAGTGACCGCATCGCCAACGAAGACGATGCGTAACTCGGGAATATGGACCCAAATGGCGCCCGGCGTCGGGCCGGGATGATGTTCCAGGATGACCTCAGGCCCGCCCCAGTGCAGGCTCAGGTGATCGGAGAAGGTCATATCCGGAGAAGCCCAGCGTGTGCCAATGACATCGTCATAGGTCTCCCAGTCAGCCCCGCTATCCTGGCTTTGACCTTTGAAAACAATGGGACGGTTGCGAAAGGTCTGAGCGGTATTTTCATGGGTTATCAGGGTGCACTCCATGGCGCGGGCGCCCAGAGTGCGGTCGAGATGGGCATCCAGACAAACGAGCACCCGCGCCGCCCCACTGCGCAGATTGTATAAGGCGGAACGCCACGAGCGGGCATCTTCGGGGCGCAAGGGAGCGTCTATCATAATCAGCCCATGCGGAAAGGCCAGGGCGCCTAAGGTGACGCCCAGATAACCGTCTTCGTAATAAATTCCTGGTTTAACCTGTTGCATGCTTCTCCTAGGTTGCGAGGTGTTAAGTGCCTTGAGTTATGTAGCCACGCTCGGCAAAGTGAACTTGAAACATGCCCCGCGGATGGGGCCATTTTCCACCCAGATACGCCCGCCGTGGGCTTCGATCGCCAGGCGGCAGAAAGCCAACCCCAGCCCCAAACCCTTAGGGCCGCTTTTGCTGTGCAGGCGGGTGTATTTATCGAAGATGCGCTCGCGCTCTTCCAGCGGAATCCCCGGACCAGTATCCTGCACCCACATCAGCACCTTGTCATCTTCCTGGCGGGCGCCAATATAGATTTTGCTTCCCGCCGGGGTAAATTTGACCGCGTTCTCCACCAGGTTGGTGATCACACGGCGGATCATATCGATATCAACATACACTGGTGGTAATTCTTCAGGGATATAGATCGAAATTTCTTGCCGTTTATTCTCCACATTGAGCAGAACCACCTCAACCGCTTCCTGAACCAGGTCTATCAAGCGGATGAACTGGCGATTGCCTAGCGGCTGGCCGGCCTCTAACTGGCGCATGTCTAAGAGCGAGTTTGTCAGGCGTTGGATGCGTTCAGCAGAACGCAGGGCGATCTCCAGCAGGGATTTCAACACAGGATCCTCATCCCGCGAGATAGAAGCCTCCAATACATCCAGGCTGGAGACCACATTGGTCAGCGGCGCTCTCAAGTCGTGGTAAATCATGGAGATCAGGTCATCGCGCAGGGTGTCCAGGTTTTTGCGCTCGGTAATATCGCGCAAGATCCACTGAATATGCGGCACACTTTCGATCATCACCCGCCGCGCATTAACCTGGACGGGAATCTCACGCCCACCTTCAGTGAACAAAGTGGTCTCGTAAGCGATGGCCTGCTCGCCATTCAGGTTCTCCCATTGCGGCCCAAGGTGGACAATATCCACCACTTGAAGGTCTTGGATGTTATTGCAGCACAGACTTGGGGTATCGCAGCCGGTGATCAACTCCGCCTGGCGGTTGGCTTCGAGGATCCGACCTTCCCAATCGGTGATCAGGATGGGATCAATACTGTCTTCGAAGAGTTCTCGATAGCGCTGATGCGCCGCCTCCAGGCGTTCGAAGAGTTGGGCATGGCGAATGGCTGTACCGGCCAGGCTGCCAATGCCGCTGAGCAGCAGCAGGGCGTCGGGGTCAAACGTCGCCTGACGCGGGTTGATGGCCTCGAGCACGCCAATCACCTCTCCCTGAGAGCGGATGGGGGCGCAGGCGACAGCTTTGGTCTCCAGGCCGGTTTTTTGATCCACCTCGGGGTAAAAGCGCGGGTCCTGGTGCACATCAGGCACTACAACCCCATGACCTTCCCTGACTACCCAGCCGGCGATCCCCTGGCCGGGCGCCAGGCGGATGCCCACCACATTGGCGCTTTTGATTCCGCTGGCGGCATGGAAAACCAGTTCCTGGGTTTGGGGGTCCAGCAAAGCCAGCAAGACCACCTCCACTTGCAACGCCTGCGTGATCTGATCCAATATGCGTTGGAGCACTTCTTCAGTTTTAAGCGAGGCGGTGATGGCAGCAGCGCTCTCAGCCAGAGCGGTCATCACCCGCGCCTTGCGTTGGCTCTCTGCGTATAGACGAGCATTGAGCACGGCGATGCCCGCCTGATCGGCGATGGCCTGAACCAATGCCAGGTGCTCAGCATTGAAAAAGCCCACCGTAGGGTGAACCAGGGTCATCACCCCCACGATCTGGTCACGCGCGATCACTGGAGCGCTGACCGCCGATTTAGGCCCAGTGCGCTCAGCCGCATCGTCAGGGCGACGCAGCCAGCGTTCGTCCTGGCTGGTATCGCGAATCAGCACCGCCTGGCGATGGCGGAAGACCCAACCTGCCAGGCCGTGTTCGAACGTGGCACGCAATTGGTGGGTGACCTGACCGTGAAACTGCGAGCCAGTGATGATGGCAGCCTCGACTGGCTGCCCCTGCTCGTCCAGGACGATGATGCTGCCGCTAATTGCCCCCACATGTTTCATCGAGAGGAAAAGCACCCGCTGTAAGACCGTGTGCAGATCCAGAGCCGCGGCGATCTCGCGGTTAATGTTATACAGCAGTTCCAGGGAGGTCTCTGGATTGTATATTTCAGCCCGCTCTTCTTCGTGCTCCAACCTCATCTTACCAGTCCGTTTTCTGAGTACCTTCATTGACGTGTGTGACTTGCTGCCGCTTGTTACTCTTGGATCCCCGAATTGGAATCGCAGAGGAATTCGCTGGCTGAGACGGATTTGGTTCAGTATAGCATATTTCGCCTCTGCGCATTTGATTCAATTTAATCCAGAATTAACAAAATGGCAAGGCCAACACTACCGCAAATAAGGTAAATCCAGCATTAAGATGTCCAGCGCCAGGCGTGGGTTCACGTTGCGCTCCAGGCGATCCAGCGTGCGCTGGATAGCCATCAGGACGTGATAAGCCAGGCGTAATCCCAGGCGTTCGGCCAGGTTGGTGATCTCCTGATGGAGGTCCACGTAGGTCAGGGGGGCTGAGGCTTGGGCTGCCTGCAAAACGACATCGCGCCAGAAGGTAAGCCAGACCATTAACGCCTGGTGCAGACGTTCTTTATCTTTAGACATCATCTCCGAATAGTTAAAACGTTGCACTCGCCTGGCTGTTAGCAACTGGTGTAAGTCTTTGAGCCAGGCTTGGTGCTGTAACCACTGCTCGGGATTTTGGTGAAGGCTGAGCGCATACCCTGGGCGACCTCCAGAGACGTGCACCAATCGGTGCGCCTGTTCAACGGGCACCCCCCACTGGCTGTGCAAGCCCTGAGCGACAACTTCAATGGGAAGGGGGCGCAGGCGCAGCACCTCGCATCGGGAAACAATCGTGGGAAGCAGGCTTTCGCTGCTGAGCGCGGTGAGCAGCAGGATCACCCGCGCCGGCGGCTCTTCCAGGGTCTTGAGCAGGGCATTGGCGGCGCTGACATGGGCCTCTTCGAAACGCAGCAACAGGGCTATGCGGAAGGGCGCCTCATACGGGCTGAGAGAGAGATGATGTTGCAGTTCACGCACCTGATCTACCTTAAGTGTGCCCCCCACTCTGTCGGCCTGGACGACAGCCAGGTCGGGGTGTTGCATGCGTTCAATTTGGAGGCAGGTGCGGCAGGTGCGGCAGGGCTCACCAGGGGAAAGCGGCTGAGGGCAGGCCAGGGCCTGGGCGAAGCGCAAGGCCAGCGTGCGGCGACCGATTCCAGGTGGCCCAACGAAGAGGTAGGCATGCTGGGAAGCCCTCTGGACAATATGCTGACGCAGCAGGTCAACTGCCCATTCGTGTCCAATCAGACCCCAATTCATGCCCAGATTGTAGCCCAGAGTGGCACTTCTGACAACAGCCCAGGCGGGGGTTAAATCACCAGTTGGTCGTAGAGTTTCTCCAGGGTAAGGTCTGGCACCACGGCGCCGTTGTAGCGCAGGGTGAGCGAGGCCGCTGAAACCCCCAGGCGGACGGCGTCGTCCAGAGGGATGTTGTTGAGCAGGGCGAAGATGACCGTGGCTGTCAGGGCGTCGCCGGCCCCGGTGGGGTCAATTAGGGTAGTGCGGATAGCGGGGATGTGCCCGCTGGTCTCCGAAGTGGCATAGCACACGCCGCGCTCGGCCATGGTGACGATGGCGATCTCCACCCCCTGGCCCACCAGGTGCTTGGCAGCCTGGATCGCCTGGCGTGGGCCGCTGATTTTCACCTCGCCGCCACACAGGATTTCCGCCTCGGCGGCATTGGGGGCAATCAGGTACAGGCGAGAGAGATAAGGGATGAGGCGCTCTGCCAGGGAGGCAGAGGTGGGGTCGGCGCATACGGGCAAGCGCGCCCGCCGTGCCAGGGCCAGAGCTGTGCGCAACGTCTCCTTGGGCAGATTGGCGTCCACGAAGAGCAGCGAAGCCGATTTGAACAGGTCAGACCGCTGGCGCAGATAGCCTGCAGTCAGAGCGTTGATGGCGCGCATATCGTCCAGGGCAAACTGCAAACTGCCATCGGCGTTGAGCACCCCCAGGTAGGCGCCGGTCGCGTATTGGTCCGTGCGCAGGATGGCCTGGGTGTTCACCCCGGCTGCTTGCAGGGCCTGGATCAGGCGCTCTCCGTCCTCGTCCTGACCTACGGCGGTGATCAGGGTCACCGCCTGGCCCAGGTGCGCCAGGTTCTCCGCCACATTGCGCGCCACACCACCAAAGGATGAGCGGATATAGGCTGGGGTGGAACTGCCCGGATGAAGTTCTCCCCTCAAGCGGCCGACGATGTCCACGCCGGCCGCGCCAATCACCAGGGCGGGCAAATCGGGGGAGGGGGTAAAGGATTTGAGCATAGAGGGTAACAGCAGCCTGAATCAGTGGGAGCCTAACCAGTGGGCGCTGAAGCGCCACAAGAACCCAGCGATATTATACACGCGCTCTTTTTTACGCTGTAAATCGCGTAACTGATCTTCCCATTGCAATATTCGCCGCGGATCAGCCTCGCGGTTTATTTGTTGCATCAGGTCTTTTTCTCGATTTTCATAGTGTTTCAGAGCTTCTCGCATGCGGGCGTGGTAAGCCAGGATCAGTTGCCTCAACCTATCTTGTGTGGGCAGGTTGTCCTCGGTCATGATCTTCTGGTATACCGCTAGGGGCACGTCCTGGATCATCTGCAATAACGTCTGGAGGTAGTGTTGCCTCTGCAGGCGGTTGAGAGCGGGCTCGCTCCCCTGGCGCAGGTTGTCGTAAGTGATCTTCCAGGCTTCGCGATGGCGCTCGTAGATCAGTTGCGAGGGGAAATCCCAGGTGCCCACCCCCACCCAGTCAATTTGCGTGCCTTTGGCAAAGTGGCTTTCTTCGGCGCGGATGTAAAACTGGTCGGTGATCTGCGGGCGGGGGATGTAGTCAATCCCAGGCGGCGGTCTCCTTGCCGGCGGCGGCTCATCCGCTGCGACGCCGCTCAGGCGCTGGCTTTCCTCTTGGAGGATGCGCTCATAACGCTGGAATTGCTCCCATTCGGGCTGCTGGATCATCGCCAGAAATTCATTTAGGGGGTGGCGGGCGAAAAACTCCCACAATTCGCCGCGGATCAAATTCCCTATGGTGGTGATCCACGGCCCCTTACCCTGGTCGTAAACCAGACGTTCGATCGCCTCAGGTTCGAACGGGTAGGGACAATCATAGGTGGGTAACTGATGGCCGCGAAAGACGCTATACACCACCTGCACATCTTTAGCGGTGAGGCGAATGCCGTCTTGCGAGCGACCGCGGATGTCGAACTCCTCCTTGTGATCGCGCAGGTCAATCACCTGGCGCAGGCGCTCGAAGCCCTCCAGGCGCACCCGCCGCCCCACCGTTGGGCCGATCACATGCGGGCTGCCGTCTATCTTTTCGAACAGGGCTGCGTTTTCCAGGTGCACAGTGACAAAACCCGGACCGCCAATGCGGAAGAGCGGCTGCTCGCCCTCTGTGGTCGGCAAATTGCCATCGCGGATGGTGAGCACAGCGTAAGGGTTGATCAGCGCCCCTTGCAACAAGAAGTGTTCAGCCGCGGCGTCCTCCAGGTCATACAGCCGGGCCTGATAGCGGGCAACCACCTTGAGCGCCAGCCAGCCAGTGAACGCCGCCAACAGGACATGGCGGAAGACATTGGGCGCAAACAACCCCTCCAGAGGCATTTCGCTGATGAGCGGCCTCCAGGAGAAGGAACGCCCAATGGCGAAGCGGTAACAGCGCTGCTCGCGCCCATATTTTTGCGGCCCGCCCACCACGGCGTTGCGCAGCATGCAACCCACGTAGCGCGCCTGCCCCAGCGCCAGGTTGACATCCACTGCCTGCAGGCGGCTCTGGCCGCTGCCTGGCGGGTTAAAAGCCAGCCCGACCCAGATGAAGGCCAGGAGCAGGGTCAGAGCCAGCCAGCGCAGACCTCCGCCCCAGGGGGTGAGGCTCAGCAGCCAGCCTGTGAGCCTATCCAACAGGCGCAGGCAAAGATCAGCGGCTACCGCCAGCCAGGCGCTCAGGATTTGCCAGGCCGGGCGCAGGTCTTCGTCTATAAACTGCCTGAGGTCAGCGCGCCATTGGTTCATGAGCCTTGCTTCCTGGCATCGGGGTCATTCCACCTTGCGCAACCACTCAATAATCTCAATCAGTTGCTTCTCTTCGTTTTCGGCGCGCGGGTGGAGTTGGGTATCGGTGATGCACAGGTCCAGGGAGCCGCGTACCAGGTTCTCCAGGGTTTGGGTCATTTGCCGCCGATGGCTGACGAGGTCGTCCGGCGATGGATTAGGGAGGCTCAGGAATTCTCGATCAAAATGGCGCGTGGCTTGATAGGCGAACTCCAGCAGCGCCTCGACCTCTGCCTGGTGTCGGCGGTAACTCTGTTGGCGCTTGATGTTCTCGCGCTCCATCTCCGCCCGCCATTTCCAGTAGGAGAACCACTTGTCCTCAATCTGCTGTTCCACCTTCTTCTCAAAGCGCAGGTAACGGATGGGCGCGGCCAGGACTTTGATGCCGCGCTCTTGCAACAACTGAAATTCACGGCTCTCGATCTGACGGCCGCTGGGGCGACCAAACTCATCCAGTTCGGCGACAAAGGGCTGCGTCAGGCGCTCGCGCACTTTCTCGACGATGACCTGATAGGCGGTCTTACCCTGGTGTTCTTCCAACTCATCAAATAGTTGCTCAAAGGTGAAGCGGCGCAGATATTCCCGCCATAGGTCCACCGCCAGATAAGCCGGCAATTGATACCAGGGCAGGTAGCGTTTCTGCCGTTCCGGGTACTTAAAATCGGGATGGACTGCTTCAGCGGTGACCGCCCGACGCACGGCTTCGGGGCTGTAGCCAAATTTGGTTTGGCTTTCACTCTGCATAAAGGGCGTGAGCCAGCGCCTGAGGCGCGCTCGCCAATTGCGCAGTGACAGCCTGGTGGCGTTAGCGGAGGAAGCAGGTTGATGATCTATTCCAACGTTCTGGCTATCGAGGCAACATACGGCGTAGATGTTGGGCACCACCTCCACCCCGTTGCGCGTTTCGCCACTGGTCTCGAAGCGCTGCTTTTGACGCTCGTCGTAGGCCTGGCGCGGTTCTTTCTTCTCATCCCAGGGGGCAAAAATATCTTCACTCTCAGGTGGCGGGCCAAAAGGTGGGTTGGGCCAGGCAATGCGGTGCAGCTCCCCCGCCCCATCCAGATACTCATCAGGCCAGCTGAACACCAGACCCGCCCCCCCGCTGCGGGTGAAGGCAGTGCGGCTGCGCAGAACAGCCGCGTTGGCTGTATCCAAAACCAGAACCCCGCCACGCTCGGGTGGCTCTTTGGGGTAGTCATCCGGGATCTGGCCATTATCAATTCGTACCGCTGGCCCGTGAAGCCGTACGGAGAATAGCCATATGTAAAAGGAAGCCAGCACACGCTGGATAAAGTTGCGCAGCGGCAGGGCAAACTGGACAAAGAACGCCGACCAAAGCAGGAAAGACGCTATCAGGAACACAAACAAATCGAGATAAAAGATACGGGCGCTCTCGGGCAGCGGCAAACCCAGCCCGAATTTAACCGCTCCCTCGATCAGCAGCATGGGCGACAGGTCAGGCGTGTCTTTTATGGCTAAATAGAGGTACAGGAGCAGTACGATCAGATTTATGAGGATCAGTTGTAACCAGTTTACCCCTCTACGGCCTGTGCTCTCTTTCATGTCCTTCATTGTATATCAACTTCAGGCAATCGCGCAATAGGGCATTTTTCCTGTGTGTGTCCCCATAAGAGCCATCAATCTGCACGGATGTCCACCCGCCTACGGCCAGGGGATTTTAATCCACTTCGTATAGCCGTGCTTTTCGACGAAATACAGCCGTGCATGCGAAGGCTGGCTACACCCGGCCTCATCCACAATGTCGAGGCGGGTCTCGTAGGAGCCAATCGGGGTGAAGATCAGTTGGCCATCCCTGCACACCCACGCCTCCACCAGATATGGCGGCGAGGCGGTCTCATCGCCTGCCCGATATGAGACCGCATTCCATGAGATCGTAACCACATCCCCGTGCCGCACTGCCCAAACCCCGCTGGGGGGTTGGTAGTATGGAGATAAGGGTAAGGGAATATAGGTTGGCTCAACGCTCATGATATCCCCTTTAACTTCCATGAGCGAAGCCTTGACCCAGCAGGGGTTACTTCCGCCAATGGCCCTCACCAGAATCCAGGAGCCCAGGTCATTGCGCCCGATCACTTCCAGATTGCTGCCCGGCACCAGACCATACTTGTAGAGGTAAGGCGCCCCAGGCCCATAGC
>JBBILY010000015.1:0-14986 GCA_037444705.1 Chloroflexota bacterium
CCCCTCACCCACGGTGACGCCTTTCAGCCTGTTTACCCCCACCCTGACGCCCACCAGCGAGGTCAGGGGCATGCCTTTCATCGTCGCTCCAGGCACGCCGGTGAGCACCTCCAGCCTGGCGTTTCACCCCGAAGCCGGGTGCAACTGGATGGGTGTTGCGGGTCAGGTTTTTGACCTGTCGGGCGCGCCTATCTCAGGCCAACAGGTGCGCATCGGCGGCGTTTTGGCCGGCAAGCCGCTGGACATGCTCAGCCTGACCGGGCTCACCAGCGCCTATGGCACGGCCGGCTTCTACGAGTTCACCCTGGGAGACAAACCCATCGCCTCCAAAGGCACGCTGTGGGTGCAACTGCTCGATCAAGCCGGCCTGGCGATGTCGGAGAAAATTTACTTCGAAACCTACGATAACTGCGATAAAAATCTGATTTTCATCAACTTCAAGCAGGTGCGCTAGGGGCTTTCCCCGCTGATCTCTGCCCATACCTTGCGCATGTACAGGGCATCCTCCTCGAGGATGGGGCTCTCGCACAGGAGGCGCCCCTGACAACCGAAATCGTGCAGGGCGCGGAAGATAGCCACCAGGTCCAGGTCGGCTTCTTGCAGGGGGAGATGCTCTTTCTCGCCCTTTTCCCCGTATTCAATCCCCGAGAGATGGATATGGAGACGTTTCAGGGCCGCCTCCCCGAGCGCGTTGGCATAGGCTTCCAGCAGGCGCGCCCACTCAGCGTAGGTGTTCATCCTGCCATTGCCGGCGCGGGCGTGAAGATGGGCAAAATCCAGGCAGGGCTCAACCCCGGGGATGGCTTGAGCCATCGCCAGAGTGTCTTCCAAAGACCCCAGCATGGCCGGCTTCCCCATGGTTTCTGGGCGCAGCACAACCCTGTCACCAGCGGCGCGCAGTTCGTCTACACACCCTTGCAAACGCTCAATCACCCGCGGCAAGACCTCTGAGGCGGGACGCTCGAAATACGAGCCAGGGTGAAAGACGATGTCGGTCGCCCCGGCCAGGTAGCCATAATGGGCTGCGTCCATCAAGCGCTGGCGCGACTTGGGCCATTCCTCGTCATCCGCATTAAGGTTGATGAAGTAAGGGGCGTGCACGCTGATGGCCACATCCTGCCCGGCCGCGGCCTGTTTGATGGCCGCACACGTCTCTTCGGTCACCCGAACCGCCCGCACCCAGCCGAGTTCCAGGGCAAACAAGCCCAATTCCGCCGAGCGCAACACCGCCCCCACACTCCCGCCCGGCTTGGCCGGGGTGGATAACGGCGAGCCTACCGTGCCAAAACGAAAGGAGAATCCGGCCATATCACAACCCTACCCATAGCAATTTCACCCGCGCCCACAGGGGCGGTCCTAGGATGAGCAAGCCAATGATCACGGCGCTCATGGCCGCGATCAGCACCGCTGCCGCACCCACATCTTTGCCCACCCTGGCCAGTTCATGCTGCTCCTGGCGGCTGGCAAGGTCCACCACCGCCTCCAGGGCTGTGTTGATAAACTCGGCGGTCCACACCAGAGCGATAGCCAGCACGATCAGCGCCCAATCTCGGGCTGGCAATCTCAACCACAGGGAAAGCAGGAGAACAACGACGCTAATTACGGCGTGAATCCAGGCGTTGCGCTGGGTGCGGATGACAAACCACCAACCGGCGAAAGCATAGCGAAAAGCGCGAGCGCGCGCGGCGAAAAACGGGCGCATAAGCATAAATCTGCCTGGCTGGCTCAGGCGGTTGGAGAAAGTATCGAACAGCCTAACTGCTTCAGGAGCATGTCTTGCAGCGCCCACATTTTGGCTTTATCGGCCTCTTGCAGATGGTCATAACCCAGCAGGTGCAGCACACCATGCACGACTAACAGGATCAACTCGTCCCGCAGGCTATGCCCCGCCGATTCTGCCTGGGCTAGAGCGCGCGGGTAAGAAAGCACCACATCTCCTAGATAGCGCCGCCCAGTATCCACATCAATTTCATCCACCGAAAAGGATAGAACATCGGTGGGGGCATCCACACCCAGGAATTGGCGGTTTAGCGCCTGCAACTCGGCATCCTCAGCGATGATCAGGCTTACATCAGCCGTCGTCTGCCCTGCCACCTGACGCAGGGTCTCTTCAGCCGCTCGTTTGAGGAAAGATAAGTCCGGCAGTAAGCGGGGAGCGTTCTTCTGGAGCGCCTCGGATACCTGAATTAAAATCATGGTTTGGACTCACTCGAATCAGGGTCGCTCGCCCTGCCGCTACTGACCCTCTCCCGCAGGCGGGCGGCGATGGGCAGGGTGGGGCTGGCCTCCAGTTTGCCTTCGGCTGCCCTTTCCAGGGGTGGGTATTCAATGCGCGGGTGATATATGCCCCTTAAAGTGGCCGTAAAAGAATCTAAAATGGCATCCAGGTCACGCAGGGTCAGATCGGTTTCGTCCAATTGGCCCAGAGAGACGCGGTTCTGGATCACGGTTTTAATCAACTCCCTCATCTCCGCTTCATCCTTGGGGCGCTCAGCCCGCACCCGCGCCTCACTACCATCTGCCAGCATCAGAATAGCCGTCTCACGCGAGCGAGGGCGAGGGCCAGGATAGCGAAAGCGTTCGATATCCACTTTGCTTTCATCGCCGCCGGCGGCATTAACTGCATTGACATACTGATAGCGGGCAATCATCGTGCCATGATGTTCCAGGATGAAGTCCTGGATACGATGAGGAAGGCGATAGCGCCGGGCGAGGCTCACCCCGTCCATCACGTGGCGAATGATGATCTCGGCGCTGGCGAGCGGATCCAATTGCTCGTGAGGGTTGGGGACGCCGGGCAGTTGATTCTCAATGAAGAAAGATGGGTTAAGCGCCTTGCCAATATCATGATACAAGGCGCCGACGCGAGTAAGCAGGGCATCTGCCCCAATGCGTTCTGCTGCCTGCTCGGCCAGGTTAGCCACCTGCAAACTATGTTGATAGGTGCCTGGGGCATTCCGCAGGACATACTGTAATAAAGGATGATCAGGACGAGAGATCTCGATCAACTGTAGAGCTGTAATCGTCCCTAGAGATTGGGCCAGGAAGAATTGCAGCAGCATGGCCAGGCTGGCTGAAGCGGCCCCATTGAGCAGAGCGGCACCCACTAAGGCAGATAGCCCCACCCATTCCACATTTGGTTGGGGCAGGTAATAGGCCAGCGCCACCAGAATGCCGCTGCCCGCAATGACGGCGCCCGCCCAAAAGAAAACCAGCACGCGCTGGGCGCGGCCCAGAGCCAACATGCCTAAAATACTGCTGAGCAAATAATACAAGATCAGGAGCAGGCTCTCAGGCAAACCAAAGGCGACCAAAACAGACAACAGCAGGGTGGATAACAAAGCAAATTCAACGCCGAACAGAGCGACCACCGTCAGGCTGTAGGCCGCCAGAGGGAAGATGAACGCGATCACCTGGCTGGCCGGGATGGTTAGCCGCGCAGCCAGGAGAAAGCCCAGAAAGAGGGCCACGATCAGCGTCATTCCACGCGGTTGACTCAACAGGCGGCTATGGTGACGTAGATACAAACTCGCCGAAACCAGCGTCACCAGCACCAGGGTGCTAGCGCTGACGAAGTGTTGCCATCCAAACCGGGGTTGCACCAGTCCCAGTTTTTGCAAAGCCTCCAGATCTGCCTCGGAGACAATCTGACCACGCTGGATGATAGTTTCGCCAGCGCGCAGGGAGCGCGTGACCGGCTGCACACTTTCACGCGCCTTCTGGCGCGCGGCTTCGGTCAAAGATTCGCTGTAAAAACTGTTGGGGGTGACAAACGCCGCAACCAATTCGGTCACAAGAGCTGCCTGGGCCTCAGGCAAAGATAAACTGACCAGGGAGGGGATGCCCCGCCGCGCTTCCTCCAGGCGATCCTCGCGAATCGGGTTGCGCATCACTTGCTCCAGGACAACAATCGCCTCTTGTTGGATAGCCTGCCAGCGCGCCTCATTCAAGGCCAAAATGTTTGCCGCCGTCTCCTGTTTCAGGTGGAGGTCCTCCAACGCTGCCAGATCGTTTAACTTCTGGTTCAAATCTGCATAAGCGTCTGCGCGCACACTGCTGATAAAAGCCAGGGCAGCATGCAGACGTTCCAACTGGCGCCGGGCGATGCCGGTATCAACTGGGGTATATACCGGCTGCACCAGGCGCGCCGCCGCTTCGCGCTGCTGCCGAGTCAACACCTGGCTTTCATAGGTAATGTCTCTGGGGGCCAGGACTTCCTGAGTAGCCACCTGTCCTACCTGCCAGGTGTGGGTGGTAAGCGGGGCCAGTTCAGGGGCAATCAGGGCTACCAGAGAGGTCAGGGCGGTGATGACCAGTAGCAAGGTGGGGAAAAATTTACCACGACCCGTTTGCGATTGACTCAAATTCAACATCATCTCAACGGCTAAAAGGCCAGAAAACCTTCCGCCGCCTTCCTTCGTCTCCAGTCAGGGCTTAGCCTTGTAGCAATTTGCGCACCACCTGGCTGGCGGCATCGCCACTGGCGCGACCTTGCAAGCGCGGCATCAGCAGTTTCATCACCTGGCCCATCTCGCGCAGCGAAGTGGCGCCGGCCTCTGCGATGACCTGACGAGCCAGCGCCTCCAGTTCTTCGGCTGAAAAGGGTTGGGGTAGATACGCTTCCAAAATGGCGATCTCACTTTGAGCGTTAGAAACCAGGTCAGAGCGTTGGGCGCGTTCGGCCTCAGCCAGAGCTTCCCGCCGCGCCTTGATCTCCTTTTGTAAAATGCCCATGACTGCCGCATCATCCAACAGGCCGCCTTTATCCACTTCCGCCAGTTTGATCGCCGTGAGCGCCATGCGCAGCGTGTTCTTGCGCAGTTCGTCTTTCGAGCGCATGGCTTCTTTCAAGTCATTTTCGAGTTGGGTTTTCAGGTTCATTGAATTCATTATACTCACTTTTTAGTCCGCTGAAGGCATATATCCGTCGCAGCGGGTTAATCGCCACCCCGCCGGCGCGGCTACCCCATCGGAAAACGCATGCGTTGACCACCGATCAGGTGCATATGCAGGTGGAAGACAATCTGCCCGCTGTGGGGTCCGGTGTTCACGATCAGGCGATAGCCAGTTTGGTCTATGCCCTCTTGTTCAGCCAGCAGGCGCGCCACGGTGAACAGGTGCCCCAATACGGGCTCATCGGCCTCGCTCACCTCGTTCACTGAAGCCAGGTGCTTATTGGGCACAATCAAGACATGTGTGGGAGCCAGCGGGCGAATATCGCGAAAAGCGGTCACACGCTCATCCTGATACAGAATCTCACCTGGCGCCTGGCGGGCGATGATCTTACAGAAAATGCAATCGGGCATAGACAACTCCACCATGGATCAAGATGTGAGAAACTAAGCCCCTATCAACCCCTTAAGCCACAACTAACCCCAGCAAACCGTTGGCGGTCAGTTCCGTCAGGCGCACAGGGGTGATGTGATTCCAGAGGTGTTGGGGGGCATGCGCGGTCACCCGCAGGTAATTATCGCTCAGGCCGCTCATGCGCCAGCCGGCGGGTTCCAGGGCAGCCGCGTTTTCCCACAACACAGACACCACGCGCCCCAGGAACGTCTTCTGATAAGCAACCGCCGATTCGGCCAGCACAGCCCGCATCTGGGCATTGCGTTCTTTGCGGATGGGGTGAGGCACCTGATTGGGCATGCGCGCCGCGGCCGTCCCTGGCCGCGCCGAAAAAGTGAACACATGACCTGCGGCAAACCTCATGGCGCGCACGAATTCCAGGCTTTCGGCAAACTCCGCCTCACTTTCACCAGGAAAGCCAACGATGATATCAGTGGTGATGGCCACCTCAGGGATGGCAGAGCGAGCAGCCGCGACCAGGGCGGCAAACGAGGATGGGGTGGTCTTGCGCGCCATACGCCGCAGGGTGGCCGCACAGCCCGACTGCAGGGGCAGATGCAGATGGCGACACAGGCGCCGATCCTCCCATAAGGCAAAGAATTCCTCATCCAGGTCCCAGGGTTCCAGGGATGAGAGACGCAGGCGGGGGACGTCGGTCTCCTTCAGAATCGCCTGCACCAGGTGACGCAAGTGCAAAGGTGGGGAGAAATCATGCCCCCAAGAGCCCAAATGAACCCCGCTGAGGACGATCTCGCGGCATCCGCCCATTAAGGCGCTGCGCACATCTGCCAGCACCTCGGCCACCGTTCGGCTGCGCCCCGGCCCGCGCGCCACAGTCGTGATGCAGAATGTGCAACGATTATCACAACCATCCTGCACCTTGATAAACGCCCGCGTGCGCAAACGTGCCCCCGGCAAGGGCTGACGAACCAGAGGTTCCAGATCGAAGACCTCCTCAGAGATTTGCAAGGTCTCGGCCACCAAATGGTCTTTGCGAGGGTTGGGGATCACGTAACGCACCCCTGGCAGTGCCGCCGCGGCCTCGGGCTGTAAAGTAGACCAGCAGCCTGTGACTACGATCTCCCTGGCGCCAGCACGCCCTGCCTGGCGGATCTTCTGGCGCGAATCAGAAGCCGCCTCCGCCGTCACAGCACAGGTATTGATCACCGCCAGGTCAGCCCCTTCGGGTGAAGGCACCAGGGTATGACCTAGCGCGCTGAACTGACGGGCATAAGTTTCGATTTCGCTCTGATTTAACCGACAACCAACCGAATCCAGATAAATTTTCATGGTTTGAGCACAACGAAGTCATCAAAATGGATATCGGTGCCTGGCTGATCAAAAGAGCCGGCCAATAAACCCACATCTCCTGAGGTGAAGTCGCTATCTTCGACTTCGGTTAGCAGTTCATCGTTCACGTACAGCCTTAACTTATTGCCAACACAATCGGCGCGCAGGTGATTGGTGGCATTGCCTGTGTTGATCTTCTCGCTGGGAGGCATCGATTCACTGCCAATCAGTTTCTGTTCGCCTTGAACGAATTTGCCGACGCCATAGTAACCATCGCTGCTGATGACAAAGAAGTAAAAGTTAGCGTTATCCTGATAACGGCAGATTATGCCAAAGTCATTGTTATCATCGCCACCCACTTTGGTGGCCTGCACTTCAATGCGAACGTCGTCAAAATTCAGCCCAGGGTTAGCCCAGACATCGGTATTGCTGGTGTTGACAAAAATGCGATAGACGCCATCCACATAATCGGTGACCCCATCAGAGACGCTGACGCGATCCCAGCCGCTGGAGGGGTCAGAAAAATCATCTTTGAAGAGCACATTCTCCGCAGCTGGCGAGCCGCCTTGGGTTGTGCCTGAGGTGACCGCCTGACAGGCCAGAGCGATCAGAACAAAGGTAGATAAAAGGAGAAGCGAGCGCAGTTTCATGGTCAATAGATCCCTTCTAGAGTAATGTAAGATCAAAAACTGTATTGGGAATATCCCTGGGAGCCCAGATTGTTAGAAGGAATCTACACTGTGGGTGCAATCCATGTCTAGACACTCTGGCACAGCCCCATCCCGATCTGGCACTATTTTAGCATACCCCCGCCAATATTTAATCCTGGTCTAAGGAAAGGCGTTTTTCAGCAGCCGGCGCGCTTGCTCAGCATAAGATGAGTCTGGGTCTAAGGCGATGACCCGCTCCCATTCTCGCCTGGCCGCCAGCCAATCGCCTTGCAGGGAATACACCACCCCCAGGTGGAGGTGAGCCGCGACAAAATCGGGATCAAGATCAAGGGCACGCAGAAAGAATCTTTGGGCGCTATTCAGGTCACCCAACGACAGGAGCACCTGCCCCAGGGTGTCCAGCGCTTGCGGATCACCAGGGGCCAAAACTACCGCCTGACGCGCCGCCGGCAGAGCAACCTGGCTCACGTGGTAATCGTGCTCCAGCGAAAAGAGAGCCAGCAAACGATAATAGGTGGCATCTTGTGGGGCAAGTTCCAACGCTTTTTGGTAAGCCTTCCAGGCCTCTTCCAAACGTCCTTCAAGGGCCAGGGTGCGCCCAATCTCCGCTTGAACGGCGGCATTTTGAGGATAAAGGTCGGCCGCGGTTTGGAGATATTCCAGCGCCCGCGCGTATTGACCCTGTCGCTGCCAGTAGAGCGCCATCAGGGTATTGGCGGTCAATGAGGCGGTATCCAGGTTTAGCGCCTTTTCCAGAGCAGAGAGGGCAGAGCGGTCGCCATTGGTGAACTCCAGGTGCTGACGGGCCTCGCCTAAAAATGCCCAGGCATCGGCAAAATCGGGGTTTTTCTGTAGCGCCTGCTCGAAAGCCCGCGCCGCCAATTCCCATTCCTGCATGGCGCCCAGGGCGCGTCCAGCCTCATAAAGAGCATAGGCGGGGTCGTCACTTAAAAGGCCAGCGCGCAGGTGCTCCAGGAGTTTCTGCACCTGGCTGGCATAGGAAGGATCGAGTTCGGCGGCTCGAGTCAGATGCACCCGGGCAGCCTCAGGCTCCTGGGTGGCAAGCAACAATCCCAATTGATAGTGCAAGGTAGCCTCAGTAGGTTCCAGGTTAATCCAGGCTTGCAGGTCAGCAATAGCCGCCTCGTAATCCTGGGTAGAGCGATGGGCTTCCAGGAGGCGGGCATAGATCTCGGGCGTTGCCTCTCCCTTAGCCCTGGCCTCTTGCCAGGCAGCCAGCGCCCCAGGCAAGTCGCCTGTTTGCTTAAGGGCGTCCCCCAGGGTCAGGTAACCTCGAGGCGAGAGTGCCCGTAAATCAGCGGCGCGTTGCAGAGCCTCAACAGCCCCAGGGAAATCACCGCCTTGATAGGCCAGTTGACCTGCCTTCTCCCAAAGGTCCCTACGCCAGGGAAGACGAGGCGCAGCCCGAGCCAGCATTTGGGCCACCCGCGCCGCATCTCCTGGGGCAAGTGGCTGGGAGGTAATCCGCTCTACCTGCCACAGGCTCATCACGAGGAGCAACAAAAATGGAAGACCCCCAAAAATTAACACCCCAATCAACACCATCCACGCCTGGGGTTTTTTGCCCAATCTGCTCAGACAGCCCACAGGATGGATTATAGCCCAAGCCATGACAAATTCCAGTTGTGCTCCGTAGACGGATTGGCTATAATCATGAGGTGATTTCTGACAGTGGAGGCTTTCCATGGATTTTGCATTGACCGAAGAACAGCGCATGGTGCAGCAAACGGTGCGCGAATTCGCCCAAAGGGAGGTGGCGCCCATAATTAAGGAATATGACCGCAAGCAAGAGATGGCACCTTTTATCTTGCCGCGCATGGCTGAATTGGGCATCCTGGGCATCTGCATTCCCGTGCGCTATGGTGGCCAGGGCATGGATTACATCTCTCTCGGCCTGGCCTGTGAAGAACTGGAAGCGGTGGATACCACTTTACGCGTGGTGATGTCGGTACATATGGGCTTGAACAGCATGGGCCTCCTGCAATGGGCTACCGAGGAACAAAAGCAACGCTTTTTAGTGCCCCAGGCAAAAGGCGAAAAGATTGCCTGTTTTGGGCTCACCGAGCCCGGCGCCGGCTCCGATGTGGCCGCTATCGCCAGCACAGCCCGCCGTGATGGCAGTTCCTACATCCTGAATGGAGAAAAGATGTGGATTTCTCTAGCCACCAAGGCTCACCATGCCCTGGTGGTTGCCCGCACCAATCCCGAGGCAGCGGACCCTCACGATGGCTTATCGGCTTTCATCGTTGAACTGGATTCTCCGGGTGTGACGCGGGGCGATATTCACGGCAAATTGGGCGTGCGCGCCGGCTCCACCGGCTGGATTGCCTTCCAGGACGTGCGTGTGCCGCTCGAGAACCGCATCGGCGAAGAGGGAGAAGGGTTTAAGATCGCTATGTCGTGCCTGGATAACGGGCGCTATACAGTGGCGGCCGGAGCCACCGGGCTGATCCGCGCCTGCCTTGAGGCCAGCGTGCGCTACGCCAAAGAACGTAAAGCCTTTGGACGGGAGATTGGTAAATTCCAACTGATTCAGCAGAAAATAGCCCGCATGGTACAATCATATGAAATGGCGCGTCTCTTGTATCTGCGCGCTGGCTGGATGAAAAATATGGGCTTACGCAACACCCGTGAGACCTCCCTGGCAAAATGGTTTGCCACCGACGCTTCCTTCGAAGCGGCAGCGGAGGCTGTTCAAATCCATGGCGCTTATGGCTACAGTGATGAATACGACGTAGAACGCTATCTGCGCAACTCCAAAGGCGCGGTGATTTATGAGGGCACCAGCGAGATCCATCAACTGATGCAGGCCGGATATGCCCTGGGCTATCGCCACGATGCATCTTTACGCTGTGAACTACCTGCCTATGACCCCGAACTATGGCAGAAGGAATAACGATCTTGATGCAGAAGGAGGTTAGCCTTGAAATTCGTGGTATGCGTCAAACAAGTGCCTGATTCCGCGGCCAAAGTGGTCGTGGAAAACGGGAAGATTTCCTGGGGGGATGCACCCTTAGTGATCAATCCCTGGGATGAATATGCTGTCGAAGCCGCCCTGCAGCAAAAAGAGGCTGTGGGAGGAGATGTGATCGCCATCACCATCGGTGGGGAAAGCGCTAAGGAAGCCTTAAAACATGCGCTCGCGATGGGCTGCAGCGATGCCATCCTGATCTCCGATGCGGCTCTGGCGGGTAGCGATAGTCAGGGGATCGCCCGCGCCCTGGCTGCCGCTATCCAGAAGATTGGGGATGTGAGCGTGGCCTTCTTCGGCCGTCAGGCGATTGATGGCGATATGGGCGTGACCGCAGTGCAAACGGCGCGCCTCCTGGGATGGCCTGTGCTCACTTTGGTCTCGGTGATCCAGTCGCTTAACCCAGCCACAGGCACGATTCGCGTGGGGCGTGCCATCGAGGAGGGGCGGCAAATCGTCGAAGCCCGTTTGCCGGTGGTGGTCAGCGTGGGCAAAGACATCGCCGAGCCGCGTTACCCCTCGTTCATGGGGATTCGCAAAGCCTCCCGCGCCGTGATCCCCACCTGGAGCCTGGCCGATTTGGGCATCCCCGCCCCAACGCCGCTCGTAGAATGGCCGCAGGTCATGAACCCACCACAGCCCGAGGTGATCACCGAAATGATCACGGGCGATAGCCCACAAGAAATCGCCGAGAAACTGGCAGACAAGATCCTGGCGGAGAAGGTGCTGTGATGAGCAACAAAGTTTGGGTCTACATTGATCAGTTCAAAGGAGAGGCTCATCCCGCTTCTTGGGAGGCCCTGGGGGCGGGACAATATCTGGCGGAGAAATTAGGCGGGGGCATATCTGCCCTGGTTTTTGGCAGCCAGGCACAGGAAATCGCTAATCAAGCCTTCCATTATGGTGCGGATGAAGTCCTGTTCTCAGATGATGTCACCCTGACAGACTATCGGCCTGAGCCCTACACGGCGCTCATTGTCAAACTGGCCAAAGAAGCCGCCCCAGAGGTGATTATCTTCCCCACCACCATCCGAGGACGGGAACTGGCCGCAGCCTGCGCCATAGACCTGGGGACAGGCGTCCTACCGGATGTGATCGCCCTCGAGGTTCAGGATGGGCGCGTGGTCGCCACTCGTCCGATCTACGCCGGCAAATTGCTCTCGAAAGTGGTGTGCAAGACCAATCCCCAAATCATCACCACGCGCACGCGCGCCTTTGCCGCGCCCCAAGCCGACCCGGCGCGCACGGGTGTGCCAACTCGAGTACAGGCGGTTCTGAACGAAGAGGCCATCGCCACCAAAGTCATCGAATATGCTGAAGCCGGCGGTGGTGTCAGCCTGAGCGATGCCGCGGTTATTGTCTCCGGCGGTCGAGGGGTCTCGAATAACCCTGCACTCACCCCCCCGCCGGGGATGGACGAGAAGCAAGCGGAAATCTGGCGGGCGCAACAGGGCTTTAAACTAATCGCCGAACTGGCATCCGTCCTGGGCGGGGCGGTGGGCGCCAGCCGCGCTGCCGTGGACGCCGGCTATATCCCCTACGAACACCAGGTAGGGCAAACTGGTAAGGTAGTCTCGCCCAACCTGTACATCGCCTGCGGCATCTCAGGCGCCATCCAGCATCAGGCGGGTATGCGCACCAGCAAAGTCATTGTGGCCATCAACAAAGACCCTGAAGCACCCATCTTCAAACTGGCACGCTTTGGTGTGGTGGGTGACCTGTTCACCATCCTGCCACCGCTGATTGAAGCCTTTCGTAAGCGTTTGGGCAAGTAACTCCACGCGCCGGGGGGCTGGCGTCATTGCCGCCCCCCAAGTTTTTGCTGGGGGGTGCAAGCGGAAGGGATATCCCTATCCAGACCAATCTATTCACCAAGGAGGAATGTGTTATGTCCGCTATTCAACCCCTATCCCAGCAAGACCCGCGCTGGAAGGACAAAACCCTGGGCCAAGACCAGATTACCATTGGTAAGTTTGGCTGCCTGCTCTCTTGCATGGCGATGGTCGCCAATGCCTATGGCGCAGATGAAACCCCGGCCAGCCTGAACGACAAGATGGTGGCCGCCGGCGGCTTCATGGGCGCTCTGGTGATGCCATCCGTTATGCCCAGGGCTGTGCCCCAGGTACGATTTATTAAGTATATCCCGTGCCGGGGTCAAGCGGCTCCACTGGTAGAAATTGACGCGGCTTTAGCGGCGGACAAACCAGTGATCGTCGAGGTAGATTATTCGCCGGCGCAGGGTTTACAGAACCACTGGGTGGTCATCTACGCTAAAAAGGGGGAGGACTACCTGATTCGCGACCCCTGGCCCTATCCACCCGAAACAAAAGAGGTTTTGCTCACCCAACGTTATGGCTTTGCCGGCAGGCCGGAAGAGATCATCCAGGGTGCCATCTGGTTTGAAGGCAGCGGGGCTGCCCCAACCCCTAGCATGCCCCGCCCTACCCCCAAAGCCATTAACGATACGGGTTTCGCGGTCTATGCTACAGCCGATGGTCTGGCGCTGCGCCAGGAAGCCTTGATTAGCGACGCCAATCTTATCAAGCGCCTGCCGCTGAATGCCAAACTCTTCGTGCTGGAAGCAAAACAAATCGCTCAAAACAAAATCGGCGTGCTAAACCAGTGGCTAAAGGTGCAGGATGCCAGCGAAGGCTACGAAGGCTATGTCGCAGCGTGGTATGTGGCCACCGCCCAGCAAGAAGCACCACTCCCCCAAACACCGGGTCCCCAACCTGCGCCTGCTCCCGCTGGAGATAGGCTGATCGTCTACGCTACTGCGGATGGCCTGGCATTGCGCACCCAGCCGCTGATCTCCGACGCCACTCTGATCAAGCGCCTGCCCTTGAACGCTGAATTTGTTGTGCTGGAACCATCAGCTCAAGCCCGCCCAAAGATCGGCGCGAATGGGCAATGGCTTAAGGTACGCGATGTCGAAGGCGCCGAGGGCTATGTAGCTGCCTGGTATGTGTCTATGGCGCGCCAGGAATCGCCGTTAGGGGTCTCAGTCACCCCTCCCCCTGGTAGCCCAACCCCAAGCCCAAGCGCGACCCCTACTGCGGCTCAGATCGTGGTGCGCACCATCGCTGAAGGGCTGGCATTGCGCAGCCAACCTGAGGTGACCGAGACCACCCTGATCAAGCGCCTGCCCTTTGGCACTGAACTTCTAGTCCTGGAAGGCGCCAGCGCGGCAGAGAAGAAGATTGGCGTGCTCAATCAATGGCTGAAGGTGCGCGACAACGCAGGGATTGAGGGTTTTGTGGCTGCCTGGTATGTGATCCAAAGGCCTGCTCCTGGAACGCCATAACTATGCCTGAGAAAGCCAAGGCCGCCTTGCGGGTCGCCGCTTGCCGCCATCCCGCCCATTTTGACGCGCCTGTGCTCAGCAAAGATAGTTCTTGACACCTGCTCTCATTGATGATAACCTTATATTAACGATACACAGTGATGCCTTTTGCCCACCTAGGTCTTTGTGCGTCAACTCTGGTGATTCGGAAAGGTATACTGTGTAAATTTTTGTAAATGGAGTTTGCAAGATGAATAAACGTTACGTAGGCGTCGTCAAATGGTTCAACGCGTCCAAGGGCTATGGTTTCCTGGGTCGCGAAGACGGAGATGACGTGTTCGTCCACTTCTCTGCCATCCAAGGCAATGGCTATCGCCGCCTGGAAAAAGATCAGAAAGTGGAATTTTCAATTGAAGAAGGCCCCAAGGGGTTACAGGCAACCAATGTTGTGCCATTAAATTAAGGTCGCAAAGCGCACAGGGTCGTCGGGAGATGACCCTGTTTCTTTAAGGCGCTTTCTGGATCAAGCCCAGATATATCGAAGCGCTCGTAGACGTGACCCCCTTGGCCCAGGGTTCTGCCGGCAGCCTCCAACCACAGGTTTCAAAAATCAGCAAGGGCTCTTTCCCCTGAATAAAGTCCCCCAGACGTTTATCCAGACTGGCAGCATAAGCCAGCGCCTCTTCAATGGGGTAGTCGAAATAAGCGTTCAGGCGGCGAGGAGGAATGCGCGTCATAGCAGCCAGACTGAAGCCTTCTACCCGCTTTTTACCCTGCACGATCACGACCTTTGCCCCTTCCAGCGTACCCAGACGGGTTTGCACTTGTTTCAAAGTGAGAGCGGCGCGGTTAATCCCAAGTCCCTCGACCCAACGGCGAAATGCTTCGGCCTCCCCCTCGATCCCGGAGTGCACGGAAATGTGAATCACCTGCCTGCCTTCTACAGCGAAATAAGCCTTGACGCAGGCGCGTTGATCTCCGTAATTGCAGGTGGACCCAGGGAGAAATGAGATCACTATGGGCCGCTTTTGTCGGGCATCGCGGGGATAGATGTAAATATAAACTCGCTTATTCACCCTACCGAAATCCACCCCGTAGAAATCCAAAGGGTTCCTGCTTTCTACCTCGTTCAAAGATGCGGTGGGACTCAGGGGCTGAAAGGGCGTGGAGGTTGCCTCTTGCGCCAACCCATATTTCTGAGCCTCCAGAGCGCTAAGGAACGATCTCATCAGGGTTTGCCAATTGAAACCGCTACCCCCAGGTCGAACACGCGGTGGCGCCGCGGTTCGAGTGGCTGCGGGAGGTATATTTGTATTCGTGGGTGGAGGCGTCAATGTGGGAGGTGGAGGTGAGGCCGTAGCAGTCGGAGTGAATGTCTGCGTAGACGGCGCAGAAAAAGTAAAG
>JBBILY010000015.1:14996-28133 GCA_037444705.1 Chloroflexota bacterium
GGGGCGCCTGCACTGCGCGCGGGGGCGGTCCGGCCGTCCCCGTCGGAGGGGATGGGGGCACGGGGGGTGGGGGGCTGGTGGGGGTGAAGGTTGAGGTAGGGCTCGGGGTGGCGGTGGGCGTCTGTTCGACTGCATACTCACGCAGGTTTTGGAGGCCTGTACCACACCAATAAGTGTCAGCAGATACCCGCGAGCAGCGTGTGCCGATGGAAGGGGCGGGGCGCTCGGGTTGCAGGCAATACGTCAGCACCTCCCAGCCCTGGTTATGACACAGGCGCAGGCGAAGCCTGGGTGCAGGCAGGCCCGGCACAGGGCCAACCCCTAAATCCCGACACACCCTCCAGTTATGCACCGGTTTTTGAGCCAGTGGCGCCAACCATCCCTGCGAAAGCGAGGTGGGTAAGGGAGCAGGGCGTGCACGTGTCCAGTACAATGCACTGCCCAGCATTACGAGAAATATTCCCCCAATAATCCATAATAATCGCCTCATGCCATCTTCCCCTTCCCGAGAATTTGATTGTGAGGAGATCGAGCAAGATTTGTGCCAATAATCGAGGTAACAGAAGCGATCTTCTTGCTCCAGGCAGGCCGCAGGGCAATTACACCAGAGGCGAGGCGGGGTTTAGGAGATTTGCTTCATTTCGGCGATGTAGGGCAGTGTGCGATAGCGATCGGCATAGTCCAAACCATAACCCACCACCCAAACGTTAGGGATTTCGAAACCCAGGTAGTCCACCGGCACATCCAGGCTCTCGCGCTTCTTGCGTACCAGGACACAGGTGTGGATCGAAGCCGGATTACGCCCAGAAAGCACGCGATAGAGATAACTCAACGTATGGCCGGTATCCAAAATGTCTTCTACGACCATGACATGCCGGCCTTCAATAGGCTCACGCAAATCCATCAAGATGCGCACTGCCCCCGAGGTGGTAGTTTTGCCATAACTGGACAGCGCCATGAAGTCCACAAAGTGGGGGATGGTCAGGTGACGACTCAGGTCGGCCAAAAAGATAAACGCCCCCTTCAAGATACCAACCAGATACAGGCTATCCACCCCGCGAAAATCATTAGAGATTTGCTCAGCCAGTTCTTTGACACGGGCCTGGATGGCTTCGGTGGGGATGAGGATGCGGGCCAGGTCTGAAGGTAACTGGTTGTTCATGTACTAACTCCTAAGATGGGTTTGACCCGCAAGGAGAGAAATTCCGACGGGCCATTAACATCATAACACTCTCAACATAAAAAAGCCACGCTTTTATCGAAGGAAATTATGGTGATTAGCGGAAGGGCTGCAAGCACAATTCGCAAATAATTTCGGCCTTATAAAGGACGGACCTGCGCAGTTGAATGGTGCGCGGTGGACGACAGGCGCATCGGGCAATAACACAAGGATCATCCCCCATTTCCCCTCCCATCAAATCGTCCACCAAAAGCAGCGCCCGGATCAGGCCACTATAACGGGAGATTAATTCATTCAGTTGGCACAAGATATCCTGCCAGCGTTGGATGGCCTCAGGAGCCAGAATCCAGCGCGAACGCCGACTAAACTGATCACGGATAGAAGCCAACCCGAATGCGCGAGCTGGCTGCTTATACCAGGGGGAGAAGCGGCTGACGCTTTCCATCACCTCCAGGAGCATGGCCACCAACACCGCCTCGGCGGCTTGTTGCGCTTGAGAAAGATCCGCATCGGCAAACAAGGTGCGGATGTCGGGCATGCAAGCGCTCACGTCATACGCATCACAAACCGCCACCCAGGCGCGCTCAAGCGCAGCGTTGAGCGTCTCAATTGGGTCAATGGCCCTTTCCGGCGCCTCGACTGGAACCACAGTTTCGACCTCCTCAATAATGGTGATGGAGGAGGCTCATTGCTGCGCCAGGTGGCAGTGACGATATGGGGTCATGCCTGGCGTTTTCAGGACGATGCCATCATCCCTTTGGCTTGTAAGAGCGGCCGAGGATCCACCAGGTTTTTATGCAATACGGCCGCTTTTTCGGGCAACCCCAAAGCAATTGCCATTAACTGGGTGAAATACAATATCGGCAGAGGTTCGTCCAGTTTCATTTGAAATTGACGCGCATCCAGGTTAGTATGACAAAGTGGGCAAGCTACAACCATGGCCTCTGCCCCTGCCAGGCGCGCTTGCTGAATGAGGCGGCTGCTCAGTTTCAGCACGATATCCGGCCGCGTCAGTGAATGGGTGGCGCCACAACAGGTGGTCTTATACGACCAGTCATGCACCTCCGCCCCCAAAGCGCTCATCAATTCGTCCATTTCTGTGGGGTTTTCTGGGTGCATTGCCCCGGTGACCTGAGGGGGGCGCGTCAGCAGACAGCCATAATAACACACCAGGTGTAGCCCTTTCAGCGGTTTCTTTACCCTTGCCGCAATTTGCTCTTTACCTACATGGTGCAAAATAGTCTCGAGCAATGTACGCACCTGTACGCTATCGCGATAGGTATAACCCAGAGCGCCCTCTATTTCGGCGCGGTGCGCTTCATCCCGCCGAATTTCGTACAGAGCGGCTCTGTGGCGATTGAAGCAGGCGGCACAAGGCATGGTGACCTCATGAAAGCCGCTTTGCTCTATCAGCGCCAGGTTTTCCATTGGCAGGCGCAATGCCATTTGTGGATCAGCGCGATGAGCGGCGCTGCTGCCACAGCACACCCAACCTCGCGGCTCGATTAAACGCAAGCCCAAGGCCTCGCATACAGCCCGCGCCGACTGGTTATACTCCAATGCGGTCGAGTGCAACGAACAGCCCGGGTAATAAGCCACTGCCTCGGCTGCTTCCGCCAGGGGGCGAGCCTTGCGCCGCGGTCGGGCAGGCTGAGGCAGAAATGGAATTTTGTTTTTACGCACCATCCTGACCCCCAGGTCTAAATCTCCCAGGAGATTGCCCGTGCGCAATTTCATCTCAGCCAGCAGCCCCAGTTCGTAAGCCCGACCCCACACACGCACCTCCCGTAAAAAGGCCTCATTGAAAGTCTGCACTTGGGAGAGGCGCGGCTTTATCCCGCGCGCCTGAGCCTCGCGGGTCAAAAACTCCATAATAGCAGTGACATCCAGCCCTTGAGGGCAGCGGGTGGCGCAGGTCTGGCAGGAGGCGCACAACCATGGGGTTTGCGATTCCAGGGCAATGTCATCCTGCCCGAGTTGCAAGGCGCGCATCACCTGGTTGGGTTGCCAGTCAAAGAACTCAGCCAATGGGCAACCGCTGGTGCATTTGACGCATTGGTAACATAGATAAACATTCTGACCAAGTTCGTTCTGAATGCGTTGCGCCAGGTCAGTGTTGAGCCTTACTGGGATGGTGGACAAATTTTGCTCCATGGCACCTCCTATGCGGCTGGGGCAGGTTCAACCGCCACCACCGGGCGCGGGTATAGCCCGGCCCCCTCCACGATAGGTTTGACCGCTTCCTCCCATTCAATGGCCATAATATGCACCCCAGCCACGCCTTCAATTTGCCTCAGTTGCTGGATTAACTCGATGCAAATCTGAATGCCCTCGTTTTTCCAGGCCTCGGCGCGGGCTTTCTTTTCTTCTTTGCTCAATTCATCGGCTTTCTTCCCCGCCCAAGGCGCACCCGCCGCTTCCATGCGCTCGATGATTTCATCTGGCACCAGGATACCTGGCACCTCGTTCTTCATATAACGCGCCATAGCCGGGCTCTTCAACGGCCCAACACCCGCCAGGATATAAACCTGACGGTGCACCCCCAGGGCGCGCACCTTCTCCATGAATTGGGCAAAAGCCGCCACATCGTAGACCAACTGGGTCTGGATGAAGTTCGCCCCTGCCTTCACTTTCTTCGCCAGGCGGTAAGGGCGAAACTCCACCGGGTCGGCAAACGGCGCTGCGGCGGCACCTATGAAGAAGCGCGGCTCCTGCCCCTTAAAGGGATCTCCACATTGGAAGATGTGCTGATCGCGCATGGCCGCTACCATCTGGATCATCTGGATGGAGTCGATATCGAAGACGTTCTTCGCCGTGGGGTGGTTGCCGAAAGTCTGATGATCCCCGGTCAGGCAGAGCAGATTGCGGATGCCCAGGGCATAGGCGCCCAGCAGGTCGCTCTGGATAGCCAGACGATTGCGGTCGCGGCAGGTCATCTGCATCACCGGCTCTAGCCCCTCTTGTAACACAATCACTGCCGAAGCCATACTGGACATGCGCACGATAGCCGTCTGGTTATCGGTAATATTGACCGCGTCGCAGTAACCCCGCAACAGGGCAGCCTTTTTGCGAATTACGCTCCCATCGGCGCTCTGAGGTGGACCTAATTCAGCCGTGACGGCAAAGTGACCAGCGCGTAACACGCGCTCCAGGTTAGAACCTACCAAATACCCGTTTGTTCTCTCGGCGTTTGCCATGGTTCGACCCTCCACTTATCATCAACCCTGTGAAACTGCATGTGGTTCAACCTTCTCCTTCAAACGCGCTCTGCCACCAATCGCAAATCCTCACGCACGATCTTGCGCGGCCCACCATCACGCGCCGCACGCCAGTTCTTGGGCGGCTGAATCTCCAATAGGAGATCCAGTTTGCCCATGCTCTTCAATCGGTCGTAGATCAATTGCCAGGCGCAGGGGATTTCAGGGTTGACTTCGCAATGCCCATCTTGAGAGCCACCGCAAGGACCATTGAGCAACGACTTGGAGCAGCGCGCAATGGGGCAGATTCCACCCGTCAAACCCAGAATGCAATCACCACACGCCGCGCAACGCTCGGCCCAAACACCTTGCTCAGTGGGCAGCCCCAGAAACTTGGTGTTTAACCCAGGCACCACCCAGGCATTGGGGAAATGTTCCGCAATGGCTTGTACCCCTACTCCACAACCCAGGGAGAGGACGATATCCGCCTGCCCAATCTGGTCAGCAATCTGATCCAGATATTCCCACTCGCATTGACGTTGCACAGTGACATCGGTGACTGCCTTAGCATTGCCTTCCAGTTTGGAGGCCATGCGTAACGAGGCCGCCACGATGGCCGCCTCACGCGCTCCTCCGGCAAAACATACTGTGACGCAGGTACCACATCCCACCACCAGCACCCGCTGGGCGTTGCCCACCAGGGCTTTAAGTTCATTTAAAGGTTTTTGTTCAGCAACAATCATAGGGCTACCCTCCGTTTCTAGAATTCTTCCAGCGCAGGACGCAATGACAGGGTTAACACGGCCACATCCCTTAACTCACCATCCGGAAGCATAAAGAAGTCTTCAAAGGTACAGCGTAAAACAAAGCCCAGATTTTGAAAGGCTTTGATCACTCGCGTTTGATCGGCTACCACCTCTGCCACCAGGGTATGCAGATTTTGTCGCCGCGCCAGTTCGATCAAGGTTTTAAGCATGCGCGTACCCAGGCCACGCTGACGGAAATCCTTGGCTAAGAAAATGCGCACTTCACCGATATGGCGCTTGGGCCCATGGCGAAAATGCAACGTTGCCTGTCCCACCACCCGATCCTTGACCAAAGCCAGCAACGGCAACACGCGGGTGTAATCCAAAGTGCGACACCATTCCTGGATAACCGCAGGATCTTTGACATTGTCGCGCAAATAACGTAAATCTTCCTCATTGATGGGCGCGAACAATTCAATCAGGCGCGCCTCATCCTCGGGGATCATCGGTCGCAACAAAACATTGACGCCGTCCCTTAGGGTGACGATCTCGCGGAAGTTTTTGATTTGTTCTGGCAACATTTCTTCGCTCTCCTGACTGCAAAAATCTTCCTTCGATGCTCGCCTATCAGCGATTGGCTTAACGCTCCTTTAGAGGATTGGGGCCAAGGGAGGCGATCTGTTGCGTCATTTCCCGCGCCATTTCGGCGAACTTACCTGCCATGGCAGACGAGAGGTTTTCCATGCGCACCCGCTCAGGCTCCAACCCAATCTGGGCCAGTAATTCTTTCAGGTGTTCCACTCGGCGTCTAGCTTGGACATTACCTTCCAGGTAATGACACTCGCCGGGCAGTCAACCTGCCACCAGCACGCCATCTATGCCGTCTTCTAACGCCTGCAATATCAGCAACTCATCAACCTTGCCCGTGCAGGGCACCTGTACCACTTTGATCTCAGGCGGATATTGAATGCGTAATCCACCTGCCAGGTCAGCCGCAGCGTAAGCGCAATACTCGCAACAATAAGCGACAATTTGATAGGGTAAGTTTTCCATTATCTCAACCTGTCCATTCAGCTTCCATAAACCACGGGCAATTTATCCACGTTCCTATTCTCACCTCTCTGGCAGCAACTCTTGCAACCAGGTGAAGGCCACCTCTGGTTTCGCCAGGGCCTGCACCTTGACCAGTAACTGAGCGTCGGTATAGTGCTGTAACTGAATAGCGCGGGCGGGGCACTCAGCGGCGCAGATGCCACACCCCTGACATACACTGGGCTCAATGTAGGCTGCACCCATCACGCCACCCACGCCAGCCAGGTCGGTGCGAATTTGGGGCACGTGGAAGGGGCACATGCGCACGCAGGTCAGGCATGCGGTGCAGCGGGCTGTATCTACTACAGCCACCCGCCCTCCCGCGCTCAGGACCTGGCGGCTGAGCAATCGCGCTGCTCGGGCTGCGGCAGCCTGGGCCTGGGCTATCGCCTCATCCAGCAGTTTGGGGTAATGCGCCATGCCCGCCATGAAAACGCCCTCAGTGGCAAAATCCACCGGGCGCAGTTTGACATGCGCTTCCAGGAAAAATCCGTCACTGTCCAGAGGTACCTTGAACAACGTGGCCACAGCATGAGCATCAGGGTTGGGCACCAGCGGCATGGCAAGCACCAGCAAATCGGGGGAGAACTCCAGGAGTCTCCCCAGCGCCATATCCCAGGCGCGCACAACAAGCCTGGATTTTTCAGAGCCCATCTCCTGGATGGTTACCTCGAGGCGGTGTCCCTCATCGTAGCGCAAGAAAATCACTCCCCGACGGCGCGCTTCGGTGTACAGGCGTTCTTTGAGGCCATACGTACGAATGTCCCGATACAGGACAGTCACCTGTGTTTCAGGATTGCGTTCTTTGAGGGCCAGGGCGTTTTTCAAGGCGACTGAGCAGCAAATACGGCTGCAATACTTTTCCGCCGGACCCACACATAAGAGCATCGTTACAGAATTCAGGCCTTGAACCGCGTCTGACTCCTGGGCGAGCAAGGCCTCGAATTCTGATTGAGTCAAAATGCGCGGGTCTGTACCGTAGCCATATTCCGGCCCGCGATACTCTTGCGCCCCGCTGGCCAGGATGGTTACTCCATGAGACATGGCGCGTCGCTGCCCATCCTGACTTTGAATGACGCTGGTGAAGTTCCCAACAAAACCGCCCGTAGCCACCACCTGACTTTTCAGATACAAGTGGATGTTCTCATTGGCTTCAACCTGCTGTACCAAACGCTGTAAAATGCGTTGAGGATCATGATCATCCTCTCGCCAGGAGGGGTAAAAGGCGAGAGGCGTGCGTAAAAGGCGCAGATTTCCCCCTAACGCAGCCTCTTTTTCCACCAAATGCACCGGGAACCCCTGTTGCGCCAGGTATAAGGCGGCGGTCATTCCAGCGGCACCACCTCCTACGATCAAAGCGGCATTTTGCACCTTCACCTCGGTAGTCGCCAAAGGTTGCAAAAATATCACCCGCGCCACTGCCATGCGCACCAGATCTTTAGCCTTTTGAGTGGCTGCATCCCAATCGTCCGAATGCACCCAGGAGCAATGATTGCGGATATTCGCCATCTCAAACAGGTAAGGGTTAAGCCCGGCAGCGCGCAGGCTATCCTGGAAGAGGGGAGCATGGGTGAGAGGCGAGCAACTGGCAACCACCACCCGATTAAGCCCCTGGGTCTGAATAACTTCTGTAATATGGCGAATGCTATCCTGGGAGCAGGCATACAGGCTCGCCTCAGCATGGACCACATATGGGAGAGTGGCAGCATAGCGAGTGACCTCAGCCACATCCAGAAAGCCGGCAATATTCGAACCACAGTGACAGACGAACACGCCAATGCGCGGCGTCTCTCCCCTCACATCCCGCTCGGGTGGAAACTCCTGAGAAACGCTGAAAGAGAAACGCCCGCGATGGATTGCCACCGCCGCGGCTGCCGCAGCCCCGCTGGCTTCCACTACGGTATCAGGGATATCCTTTGGCTCGCGGAACGGTCCAGCCACATAAATCCCAGGGCGACTGGTCTCCACCGGCTTTAACAAGAGTGTGCGGCAAAAGCCGTAATCATCCAACTCAATCCCAAGACGACGACCTATTTGGCGCACCGTTTCGGAAATCTCCATGCCCACTGCCAGCACCACCAGGTCAAAGCCCTCGTGGATCAGCCGCGCCCTGCTATCCTGCTCATCCACATATTGCAAGATTAACCGCCGCGTCCCCGCCTCTTCACTCACCGCGCTCACCCGACAACGATGATATTGAATACCGTAGTGGTTGCGGGCACGCTCAAAGTACTGCCAATAGCCTTTTGAAAAGGCGCGCAAATCCATGAAGAAGACATGGATATCCAGGTCGGGGTTGTGTTCCTTAGCGATCATGGCTTCTTTGGTGGCTGCCATGCAGCACACCGCCGAACAGTAATCATGGCGTTGGTCGCGGCTGCCCACGCATTGGATAAAAGCAACTCGTTTCGGAGGAAGGCCATCAGACGGGCGCAAAATCTTTCCCATAGTAGGACCAGAAGCGGAAAGCAAACGCTCAAATTGCAGTGTAGTGATCACATTGGGATAGCGCCCATAGCCAAAGGCCTCGTCCAGTTCGGCATTGTAGGTCTCGTACCCTGGGGCCAAGATGATGGCCCCAACCTGGATGACCTCCTGGCGCGCCAGCATGTTATGATCAATTGCATTGACCCCGCAGGCATAAACACAAGCCAGACACTCGGAGCACAGGCCGCATTGCAGACAGCGCTGCGCCTCGGCGCGCGCCTGACGTTCCGTCAGCCCCAGCACCACTTCACGAAAGCCGCTCACGCGCTCCTCCATGGAAAGCAAGCTGGGCTTGGCTCGGGGCTGAGGCTTGATCTCACCCTTAGCCAGGCGCGTCTGGATTTCCTGGCGGCTGATCTTCGTCACCGCCAGGGCAGGTTGAGGCTGTTCTAGAGGCTGGCCCTGCAGATAGCGATGGATGGAACTCGCCACACGATGACCCAGCGCAACGGCCTGGATGATATAACTGGCTCCCGTCCTGCGCCCGGCGACGACGAACAGGCCAGGTATATTGCTGGCTAATGTTTTACTATCCACGGCCAGATCATCATAATGCGGGTCGAGGAAGTTCAAATCTGAAAACTGGCCCACCGTACCAATCACGGTGTCCACCTCAAGGGTAAATTCAGTGCCCGGTTTAATGGTTGGACGGCGGCGACCATGCGGGTCTATAATTGTGCCTTCTCCACTCTGAGCCAATTCGATGGCGCATACCTTGCCATTAGCGGATAGGATGCGGGTAGCCGTGGTACGTTCAAAGATTTGGATGCCCTCCGCTTCAGCCGCTTCCACCTCCCACTGATAGGCAGGCAACTCGCCCCGTGGGCGATCCAGGGTAAGATAAACCTTCTCAGCACCCAGACGGCGGGCCACGGCAGCCGCATCCAGGGCAGTGATGCCTCCCCCGATCACCGCCACGCGAGTGCCTATGGTTACCGGCTCTCCCAGGTTTACTTTGCGTAAGAAAGTGGCCGCGGAGAGCACACCTTCAGCCTCTTCACCCTCAATCCCCAAAGAGTGGTCACGTACTGAAACCCCGGTCGCCAGGCACACCGCGTTATAACCCTCTTTCAGCAAAGCCAGCGGATCCCGAATAGGGGTATTGGTCTTCAGGTTTATCCCCAACGCCAGAATGTCATCAATATCTTGCTGCAATACGCCTTTCGGCAGGCGGTGGGCAGGAATGCCAACCCGCATCATACCTCCCGCCACCGCCAGGGCTTCATAAACGGTTACCCCATAGCCCATCCTGTCCAGGTCATGGGCAGCAGTCAGTCCGGCTGGGCCAGCACCCACAATGGCGATCCATTCCGGCCGTGTGCGTGGCACAGGGGAGACTTTTTCGCGCCCATAGGCCAGGGCGAAGTCCACCACAAAGCGCTTGAGCATCATGATGTTCACCGGCTCATCTACCCAGGAACGCGCGCAGCTTTGCTCACAGGGGTGATGGCAGGTGCGACCACACACGCTGGGAAAAGGATTGTCCTCCTGAATGACGCGCAGGGCCTCACGATAGCGACCCTGGGCGATCAAGGCAATGTAACCTTGAGCGCGTTGCCCCGCAGGGCAGGCATCGCGGCAAGGGGCTACCCCACGCTTTTCGATGGCATATGCCGCTGGCAGCGCTTGCTGATAGAGGCGATAAGCCGCCCGACGCGGCTTCAGGCCCTGCTCATAAGGGTCAGGCAGCACCACAGGACAAACTTTGGCACAATCTCCACAACCGACACAACGGGTGGTATCTATATATCGCGGCTTGCGGTGCAGAGTAACGCGGAAATTTCCCACTTCGCCCTCCACACCCAACACCTCGGTGTCGGTAAGCACTTCAATATTAAGATGGCGTCCCACCTCCACCAGTTTAGGGCTGAGATTGCACATGGCACAGTCGTTCGTGGGGAAGGTTTTATCCAGCTGAGCCATGTGCCCACCAATGGCTGATTTCTCTTCTACCAGGTAGACTTTGAACCCCTGATCGGCTAGATCGAGAGCGGCCTGCATACCAGCAATGCCCCCACCCACCACCATCACCGCCCCCACAGGTGGGGAAGATGTGCCAGGGTTCATCGTCTCACTGCGATTGAGGTCAACCATCACTGACTTCTCTCACTCTCCATCATCCATTCACGTCGCCGCATCTCCGGCGTTTTCAGGGTGCGGGGGATAACCACTGTAAAACGCGTACCCGTCTTACCCTGTTCATGCGCCAGATTTTTAACCAGGATTTGGCCTTCGTGGGCATCCACAATTTTCTTTGCGATGGAAAGCCCCAGGCCAGCGCCGGGTGTTTCGCCCACGTTGCTGGCACGATAGAAGTCGTTGAATATGTGAGGCAGGTCTTCTTCCGGGATGCCAGGGCCCTCATCTTCGATCTCAAAGATCACGACATCAGCCTCATAACGAGCGCGGAAAGTGACCGTGCTTTCCGGGGGCGAAAACTTAATCGCATTGCTGAGCAGATTGGTGAACACCTGGCGCATGCGCCGCCTGGCGCCCACAATAGGCTCAAACTTCAGTGGGGGTTCCACCTTCAGGCGTATCCCTTTATCGGCCGCTGCCAGGCGTACATCCTCGATCGATTCGGCTCCCACCTCTCCCGGATCGAACCATTCAAAATCTGCCTGGATTTGTTCCGGGCGCATGCGCGCCAGGTCCACGACGTCCCCAATCAAGTTGCCTAACTCTTTGACCCGCAACAGGCTGCGATTCATCATGCGCATCTGTTTAGGGTTGAGCTCACCCGCGTATCCGCCGAGCATGGTTTGCAGGTAGTTCTCAATGGCCGCCAGAGGCGCGCGTAATTCATGGGAAACAATCGAAAGGAAATAAGTCAGAGTATGGATTGCATTGCGATAACGATCGCTAATCAGGGTAGAAATGGTGCTCATCACCTTGAAGCCTGCGGCGGGGTTGGCTTGCAGATAGGAACGCAAGGCGGCGGCATCCACGACGATAGCGCGCGTAGGCTCAATGCACAACACCGAGGTGGAGTAGACATGAGGAGAAGCCAGGGCAGAGAAACCCGCCACCTTACCCGGACCTACATAGCCTATGGTCGCATTGCGAGGTGTGGAATGGCGTCCCAGTTGAACCTTTTTCTCCAGAGCCAGTTTGCCGCGTTCGATGGCAATCAGTTTGTTGGCAGGCTCTCCTTCAACCATGACCACTTCACCCTCGCTGAAGGTCTCCTCATGACAAAATGCGGCGATAGCCATCAGAGACTCCCGATCCAGATCGGAGAAAATCTCTGTATGGCTCAATCGCTCTGCCAGGATAGAGACTGTCATCGCCTCCGCAGACATCCTGATCACGCCTCCTCAAAGCGGCACATCGCCACTCTCTTCCTTACGTCTCGTGAGCCGGTTGACGTTGCAGCAGACGCTCAACGCGACGGATCAAATCATCCGGACGGGCGGGTTTTTGGACATAGTCTTGCACATCCATCGCCATGCCTGTCTCCAGTTCATAGCGGCGCCGACTGGCGTCTTCGATGACGGTGGTTAGCACCAGGATCGGCACCCGGGCGTAACGCGGCTCGCTGCGCATTTCACGGATTACCCCCCAGCCATCCATCCGAGGCATGAGCAAATCCAGGATGAGCAGATCAGGCACCTCCTGGGCAATCATCTCCATGCATTGCTTTCCATCGCGCGCCGTTGCCAGGCGATAAGGCTGAGTCTCCAGAATAGCCAGGATACCTTCAAGGATATCCGGATCATCATCCACAATCAAAATATAGGGTTTTTTCTCCATACTTCACTCCTTTTCACCCTCCTCAGCGAGTGAGTTCAGCCCTGAAGGAGGGTTTTCTTCTACTCCGTCCGTTCTCCGCAGAGGGTTTGGGCCCATGCGCTGGATTTCAGCGGTCATCTCGGCTGCCGCCCAGGCGAACGGCCCACCCATGGCGGACGAGACATTGATCATCTGGAGGCGTCGGCCTTCCAGTCCGATCTCCTCCAGCAACCTGCGCACATATTCCACTCGCCTGCGGGCGTTGAGATTACCTTCCAGGTAATGACAATCGCCCTCCAGTCAACCTGCCACTAGCACGCCATCGGCGCCGTCCTCAAACGCTCTCAGCACATATAAGGGATCGAGTTTGCCCGAGCAAGGCAATTCGATCACTTTGATGGCGGTAGGATATTCCAGGCGCATGGCTCCTGCCAAATCGGCGGCAGCGTAGGCGCAATAGTGGCAGCAAAAGGCGACAATCTGTGGCTCAAATGAAGTGGTCATCTCTCCTGTAACCTCAACGGATGCGTTTTTTCTCCAACCATCTCACCTTCGTAGTTCTCGCGCCATTCCAAAACACCAAAGAGAGCGTCCAGTTTGGATAGCGTTTGGAGGTCTTTATAATGCAACAATTGAATGGCGCGGGCAGGGCACTCAGCGGCGCAGATGCCACACCCCTGACATACACTGGGCTCAATGTAGG